>CAYTUA010000148.1:0-5356 GCA_964440855.1 uncultured Lentimicrobiaceae bacterium | reverse complement strand
AGCACGGCAACATCCCCGCTGCAAAAAATTTTCAGATGTGCCGGCCTTTATATTGTCATTCATGAATTCATGATTTATGCGCAAAGGTAATTAAAAGCTGTAAGATGGGCGACTCTTCCTTTTTGAACAACAGCATGCCTGTCTATTTTATTGACCGTATGACAATTGGCCTGTATTGGTTTTTTTATTGATATTGTTTGAACACCAAAGGGTATTGAAAAAATAGTTATCTTTCAGCCTCAATTTTTTGCCCATGAAGTTGCCTTTGTACCATCACCTCGTTTCTTTACTTTTTCCCGAAGTGTGCGCAGCATGTGGTCAATTGCTTTTCAAAACAGAAAAAACGGTTTGCCTTTCTTGCAGGCACCTTTTGCCTCATACAGGCTACGAGCATGTTGCGGACAATCCTGTTGCCCGGATTTTTTGGGGCAGGGTGCATCTGGAAGCTGTAACAGCTTGTTATTTTTTTAGCAAACGTGGCAAGGTGCAACAACTGATACACGAACTCAAATATAAGAAGAACAGGGATGCGGGCCATTTTTTGGGTGTTGAAACCGGAAAAACAATACAACAAACCAGCTGGGGCAAGCAGATTGATCAAATTGTACCGGTACCCTTGCATCCCAAAAAGCAGCGCATCAGGGGATACAACCAAAGCGAAGTGCTGGCTTATGGCATCAGGGAGGCTACAGGCATAGCGGTGGCAACGAACAATCTTGTTAGAACCGTTGCCAGCGAAACCCAAACAAAAAAGTCGCGTGAGGCACGCTGGGAAAATGTGAAAGATATTTTCAGTCTGCTACATCCTGAGCAAATAGAAGGCAAGCACATTTTACTGGTTGATGATGTTATCACAACCGGCTCAACCATTGAATCCTGCGTTCATACTTTGAAACAGGCCCCCAATGTGCGCATCAGTGTGGTAGCTGCTGCCTGTGCACCTGCTTAAAAATAGATTAAAATTTTAAGGCGTTTTGTCGTTAAAAATATCGGTTTGACGCTGTATGGAGGCTTCATGCACCAATTCCAGCAGTTGCAGTAAAAATTTCCGGTGAAGACCTAAATTTTCACCAATGGCCAGGCGGTCTTCTATGATGTGTTGCCAGCGTTTGAGTTGCAAAATGGTGATGTTGTTCTCCTTCTTATATTGACCGATTTCTTCGATAACCCGCATTCTCTTAGCCAATAAATCAATCAGTTCGCCATCCAGCTTGTCAATTTCGGTGCGCAGGCCTTCCAGTATATTTTCAAACTCAACGCTTCCTTTGCGCTTGCGGATAATGAGGCTGTCGAGCAATTGCTTCAGGGTGGCCGGTGCTATTTGCTGGGCAGCATCCGTAAGTGCAGCATCCGGATCAAAGTGGCTTTCGATCATCAGACCATTTGTTTCGAGGTCCAATGCTTTTTGGGCAATTTGTTGCAACAAGTCGCGGCGTCCGCTGATATGGCTGATATCCGTAATGATAGGCAGGTTGGGCACAAGACGCTTCAATTCAATCGGGATTTCCCACATGGGGGCATTGCGGTAAGGCGACTTTTCAAAATAATGAAAGCCACGGTGTATGGCTGCCAGTTTTTCGATGCCGGCCTTGTTGATGCGCTCCAGAGCGCCCAGCCAAAGCTTCAGGTCGGGTGTAAGTGGGTTCTTTACCATCACAGGTATGTCAACCCCTTTGAGCACATCCGATAATTCCTGCACCGAAAATGGATTTACAACAGTGCGGGCGCCAATCCACAGTATATTAATTTGATGCTTGAGTGCTTGCTCCACATGTTTGGGATTGGCTACCTCAACGGTGAGTGCCAGTCCTGTTTCAGCCTTGACTGTTTGCATCCATTCCAGTGCGATGTTGCCGGCGCCCTCAAATTCGTTTGGTCGTGTGCGTGGCTTCCAGATGCCGGCCCTGAATATCTTTACCCTGCCTATTTCCTTGAGCTGCCTCGCTGTTTGCAGCAATTGGATTTCGCTCTCGGCCGAACAGGGGCCACTGATTACCAAAGGGCCTTCGCCATTGGGCAACCAGGAAGATTGGGTAATAATGTCAGGCTTAGGTGTCATATCTATTCAGGCGGCAAAGTTAATACAGTATTAACAAAAAGCGAGACAAATGGTTTGAAGTTGCTTTTTTATTGTGAAGGGGTTGGCGTTTGGCGTTTGGCGTTCAGCACTTCGGCTCAGTGTAGGTGATGCTGTGGGTCAGTCAATAGTAACTTACTGAAAAGCATAAAGCTTAAGTTTACTACTTTCCCCGCCATAAGTTATTGACGCTGCTGGCATTTCGTTGTTTATACTTGATTTTCTGCGAAAGTCAATATATATCCATTGTTGTCCAAAACCGAAAATTCTGTTGCACCATAAAATGTTTTCTCAAGTCCTTTTATGATTGTCACTTTGTCTTTTATTTCATCGTGAAATTGTCTGATTTCTTTTATTTGGATGTACAGCAATAATGAACCTCCATTATGTCTTGATATTTCCGGTAATTCTGAACCCAAACTATCGAATGTTTGAAACATAAAACTTACATTCCCACAAGTCATCATCACCCATACAAAATCGCCTTCTTCAGGAACGGTCGTAGCAACTTTAAATCCCAAGGTTTTATAAAAATTAATCGTCTCGTCTATGTCTTTAACAAAAAAGTTCGGTGAAAGTGAATTCATGTTTTTTTAAGTTTTTGAATTGTTTATACTGCTTGTTTCACAAAGAGGGAAACTCCTTTGCCAAAGATATCCTCTTTTGTCAATATTTTTAAGTGTCTTCGGTATTTACCTTTTCCTTCAAGGGTTCTGTCAGGATCTTCCATCAGGAATCCTTTAGAAAATTCAAGTGTGATATGCTTCTTGTTCAAGAATAATCCACTAAACATTTCATCATGGAGAAAGAATACAATGCCACCATACATTATCCTTTCGTCAGTTTTTGGGAAATGGTTAAAAATGATTTCGCGTATTTCAATGAGGGTATCAGACTTTCCAGCATCGATCAACTTTATCTCATCCAAAAATTTTTGAACTTTTTCATTTTCAGATTGTTTCATTGAAGTTAGTTGTCGAGTTTTACGTTTTTAATTTTGAATGCCAACGGTTTGCAGCTATTCGAAGGTGGCGATTTCGAAGTACTTCACTGTCAACCAAGCAGAAATTTTGATAGAAACACAAAGCTTGATTTAACTACTGAACTGCCACTTTTGGGTAGGTGCTGTTGTGCGTTCGGCTTTCTTTCCTGTCAGGCGAGTTTAACAAAGTTGTCCTCAAGTTTTACGTTAAAGTTGATTTCTGCTTTTAACGCTTTGAACACTTTTAATATCGTGTCAATGGTCGCACTGTTGGCACTACTTTCAAGTTTAGAGATTTGAGCTTTCTGAACTCCAACAAGTCGTCCAAGTTCTTCCTGCGTCAAGTTTCTTTCTTGTCGAGCAATTTTAATCATCTTTCCTAAAACGTCCATACGAAGTTCGTATTCGTATTCGTCACGCTCTTGTGTCCCGACTTTGCCGATATACTTGTCTTTCATTTCGGCAAGCGAGTAGGTCTTTAATTCTTTAGTTGCCATATTACTTTCTTTGTTTGTCGTTAAAATATTTTTCTCTAAGTCGTACTGCTCTGTCAATTTCATTAGCTGGAACTTTGTCAACTTTCTTTATGAAACCGTGTGTCGCAACAACCAAAGTTTCTTTGTTATCGGTCTTGTCCCAAAATGCAAGAAGTCTAATTTGAAGTCCTGCGTATTTTATCCGAAACTCCCAAATGTCATTTTGAAGTTTCTTAAAAATTTTTGGGTCATTGGTTTGTTCTGCAAGGTCAATATTGTAAAAGATTTTCTTTATTGTCTTTGGGCCAAGCTGTGAAATAAACTCGTCCGCTTCTTCTAAAAATTTCGTCTCAAAATATCTCATTCAAAGTTGTCTTGTTAAACGTCACAAAGATAGCGAAAGTTTCTAAATATAGAAACATTATTTTCCGTTATTTTTATCAGTGTCGGTTTTTTAAGCTGACGCACAACTTGTTTACACCCCCACCTTTTTTCCTCTTAGCTTCCATTTTACATAAGACATGTAAACCTTTGGTGTGTTTTATCTCAAAAATCAAAATCATCGCTTGGTGGTTTTATGTTTCTCAGGTTTTTCATGCTTAGCCGGGTTTTTATCGTTTTGTTATAGCCTGCCAACTCCTGTGTCATCCGCAAATTCAGACAAAAGCCTGCCATAGCGGAGATTTATGGTAAAGCGAGGGAAAGTTATGTTTTTTTTGCAAAACCAAGAATTTCATTGAGGAAAATTCCGGCCGGCATGATGGGATAGGAGTTTAGGGTTTCGCGTTTAGGGTTTCGCGTTGGGCGTTGGGCGTTGAGCGTTGGGCGTTGAGCATTGAGCGTTTGGCGTTTATTTGTTGGGCTTTGGGGGTTTGGTCCTGCAAATGCGGGAGCGTTTTTTCGTTGGGCGGTTATGAATCCCATTTTAGGGAGGACAATTCCCTGGCGATGCCTTCAATTGTTGCTCCGATGGGAAACACCAGCTCCGGCTTGAGGCCATAGAGCTTGTGTTCTTTTTTGAAGCGCTCTTCGCCTCCACCGGTGATGTTGAGCATTACGACGGCATCCTTTTCGATTTTCCTGTTTGCAACAGCCTCGATGAGCGATGCCGTGGCAACAGCAGCAGCCGGATGCAGGTCGATGCCTTCTAAATCTTCAAAAAGCCTGGCTGCCTTTGCGGCAGAGGCATTGTCAACAGCCAACACCTCCCCGGCAGTATCCATCAAGGCATCGAACAAGCCGCCGGCAATGGGATAAGGTGGTTTGCGGTTGGAAAGCACTTTGGCATCAATCTGTTCCACATCCATGCGTGCCTTGTCGTCGCCATAGGGCAGCATTTGCCGCGAACGGGCGTTCCAGGCATGGTAAATGGGCA
Organism: uncultured Lentimicrobiaceae bacterium; assembly: GCA_964440855.1. Lineage (GTDB taxonomy): Bacteria > Bacteroidota > Bacteroidia > Bacteroidales > F082 > CALAZZ01. The sequence goes on along the minus strand of CAYTUA010000148.1, from coordinate 446 downwards.
AAAAAGGTGCATTTTGCGAAACCATCAATTTCATCTTTTGGGTGCCGAAGCGGCCATCCTGCAGAAAACGCAGATTGGCTTCCCAGGCAGCTATAGCGCCCGTGCCACTGCCAATGGCCTGAAAATAATAATCGGGAATGCGTCCGATAAATGTAGTTGCCGAGAGCACTGTTGTGCCCATACCATCGCGGCGGGCCACATTTTTTGCCCCACCTTCAGGGATAAAGCCCGGCAGCCCACAAATGATGTTGGACAGATGAATTGCATCAAAATAGTCGCTGCCCGGACCTGTAACCACCAGTTTGACGCAGGGATTCAAGGGTGCATCAAACCAGAGGGCTGCCTCAGCGTAATCGCCTGGAACACAAAGCAAAAGCGGAATACTGTTGTCAGAACATACTTTGGCAAAAGCCCTTGCCGTATTGCCTGCCGAGGCCACCACCAGT
>CAYTUA010000147.1:0-5721 GCA_964440855.1 uncultured Lentimicrobiaceae bacterium | reverse complement strand
AGAAATTGCTGAGCGACTCAAAAAAGTTTTGCAACTTACCGGGCTTCAGGGATATGAAAACCGGTATCCGCACCAGCTTTCAGGCGGGCAGCAGCAGCGGGTCGCTCTGGCACGTGCCCTGGCACCTGAGCCAAAATTGATACTGCTTGATGAACCGTTTAGCAATATTGATTCCCTGCTGAAGCACAAGATGAGAAAAGAAATCGCAGCTATTTTAAGGGAAACTGCTTCAACGGCCATTTTTGTAACGCACGATACACAAGATGCAATGGCACTTGCTGACAGGATAGTTGTTTTGCGCAAAGGGATTGCCATACAGCAAGGTACACCGGCAGAGATTTATCAATTTCCGCGGTCCGCTTATGTAGCAGAATTTTTTGGAAAAGCCAACTTGATTGCTGTAGATAAAAATGACAAGCAGCTTTTTGATGACTTGGGATTCAAACGCCCTATTTTTGAAGGGGAAATGCTGTTGTGTATCCGTCCGGATGCCATTCATGTGGAGGCAATCCCTTCGCCTAAAGCTATTGAAGCCAATATTTTAAGCAGTCATTTTCTTGGTGAATATCATGAACTGCTTTGTCAGGCAAAACTTGGCGGACGCCTACTAGACCTAATAATATCCGCACCACCCAACAAACTTCTCGAAGAAGATACATGCTATCTAAGCTTTACCAATGCCCCTATGCATTTGATTCAAAAAGATTAGGCATCCCTCATCCTTAAAAACTATAACTGATTCCTGCAAAAGCTTGCAGGCCATAAACCGGATAATTCAAAAACCGGGGGTATTTAGAGTTGAGCAGGTTATTTATGGTGACAAAGCTCGTAAACCGTTCATTGAACCTGTATTCAGCACCCAGGTTGAGGTCGAAATAAGGGGCTAACTCAATGACCTCCTCAACGGTAATGTTGTTAGTAATAATGTAATTTGGTGCATAGCGTGTCCCACCCGCAATTAATTCAGCCTGAAAACTGATTTTCGGGATTGGGTTTACATCCAGCCTGGCTTTGAAAACCGACAGCGGCTCATGCCAGGGATGCATCAAATTTGTCATGGTATATTCATTCATGCTGTAGTTCAGGTGCAATCCAATCAACTCATTGAATTTGTAGGCCGCTTCAGCAGTAAACTGGAACAATTGAACATCATCAAAATCAAGTGTAAAGAGGTTATTCAGTAGTATGCTTTTGTCAGTTACAAAAAAAGATTTGTCTGAAATAAGCTGATATCCAACGCCAAAATGCAGCTCCAGGTTTTGAATAAAGGCCGCCTTAAACCCTCCGTGAAAACTGAATGATGTGTTTTCCCAATGAAGTGGCAGTATTGAATTTACATAAGGATTCATATCAGTAAGGTTTTTAAAGCTAAGCCTTTGAAGCCCACCACCAAAGTTGGAATAAATCTCAACAGCACTTTCCAAAAGAAAGAGTTTGGCCTGAACGGCAGGATAAATATGAAACCTACTGCTGTCGCCCATATCGAGATTGAGCCGCACACCTGCTTTCAGGAAGTAAAAGCTGCCATCCAACACGATTGAAGGCACCAGTCCAAAATCCATAACATAAGCGGTGGCAAGCAAATCCTGATTTAGATAAAAGGAATAGTCGGCATCAAGGGCCAGGGATTGTTTGCTGTCAACATGAAGTATTTCATAGTCTTTTTGCAGATTTAGACTGGCTTTGGCACCATGCTCCGAACTGCTGTAATTGTCCATCAGATAATAGTAATCGAGGTCAATTTTGTGGTGAAGTGCCGTTGACCTGTCGTAATTGCTCTGAAAAGTTGCGCGCGCCCCTGCTGTAGAAAATCGTTGAAAAATAGCTTTCTTATCAACGGGTACCTTGGGAAAATCGCTTGGCTTAAACCCATAAAAACGGTTGGTGTTGTATTGATAGTACAATTCGAACCCCAGCGAATGATCCCGAAATTCGTGTTCAAGGTTCAGGTTCATACGGTTTTGCATAAAATCGGATGGCGCATAATCAGCCATATCGAGCCAGGAAGAAAAATGACGCAGCCCCAATCCAAAGCGCGTATTGTTGGATAAGGGCGAATTGTGTCTGTAAAGAAAATAGGGCGACAAACGACTACCTATTGCAGCCCGCAAATAGTTGTTGTAGTTGCTTCCTCTTCGTTCGGGCGTAACCTGCAAAGGGGGAATGCTTTCCAATTCGGTTTTGGTTTCGATCACATTGTCCAAAAAATTATAGTCAAATTTTACAGGCTCAAAGGTGGTTTGCACAGCTTCAGGTGTAGTAGGTATACGCAAAAATGTACCGAGGCTCGGCTGGAAAGTTCCGATTACGGTTACCCTTTCATTGGTTTGGCCAATCAGTTGCGCAGATGCAACCAATAATGCCATTAGGGCCAGACTGATTTTAATAGAATATGTTGTGTTTTTCATGAACATCCGTAATAAGCTTAATCTTGTTATTCCTTAATGGCTTCCAGTTTTTGTGCGGCAATTTGGCGCAGGTCGTCGCCGCGGTAATTATCGATGATGCTTTGCAAGGTTTGTCTCGCCTGAAAGTTATTATCGAGTTTTACATAGATGTCTGCCAACAGCAAAAATCCTTTGGCAACCCAATAATCGTGGGCGCTGTATTTGTCTGCAAGGTCAAAAAGCTGGTCCTGTGCTTCGTTATGGTAGCCATTTTCGTAATCGATAACTGACATCAGGTAATAGGCTTCTGCACCCAAAACCCCAAAACTCATCTTATGTGCGGCATCCAGCTCAATACGTGCTTCCCTGTACTGTTTTTGCCCAAACAACGATTTACCCATAATGTAGTGTGCCTGCAGCAATTGTTCCTGACCGCGTTGCGGATTGCTTTTCAAGTTTCTGGCCGAAGTGATGGCCTCGTCATATTGCTGAAGAAAGTAGCTGCTTTTCATTTTGCCTTCAAGTGATTCCAGCTGCCTTAAAGGGTCGTCTGTAAGTTCATAAAGTCGCGAATAATAGGTGTTTGCCTGAGCGTATTCTCCCTTATCATACAAGATGCGCGCAGCATCCAGCAGGGCTTCGTCCGTATATTGGTTGTCGCTGTAATCGATAATAAAAAGCAGGCTGGGCAGTGCTGCTTCCTGTCGGTTTTCGCGCAATTCGCAACGCGATTTGTAGTAATGGGCTTGCAGCAAATAAGCTCCTGAAGGATAGGTGGTCATATAATTGTTTAATGCGCGCAAAGCATCGCTGCAACGGGCCTCCTGATAGAAGTTCTCGGCCATGGTAAAAGCCAGTGAATCTTGTTCGCTGATGCTTACTTGCACAAATCCAAGCTTTTCAGTGTAAGCAAAATACTCCTGTAAATTATTCATTTCCATATAAATAACCCTCAAAGTATTGAGTGCTTCACGTGCCTCAGTCGTTGTGGGGTAATCATTTATCACCTTCTTTAAGGTAGCAATCGCCCTGTCATTTTGGTTGTTGTTATAGTAAATCAAACCGGTTTTCACAAGTGCTTCCTTGGCCCAGGGGCTGCGCGGACGTTCGCGTACCAGCTTATCAAAATAATTGATGGCGTTGCGATTGTCGTTCATAACCAAGCTTGTAGAAGCCATTTCATATAAAGCATTATCGTAAAAGGTAGAGCGGGGATGGTTTCTTGTTAGCTCGTCCAACACACTGATTTTACGATTGAAATTGCCCATCGCACCATAACTTTGTGCCTTTTGGTAAAGGGCGTAATCACTTTCAGCTACGCGTGATTCTATCACTTGGTCATAGGCTTCGATGGCTTGAGTATATTCCTTGCTGATAAAATGGCAATCGCCCATTCTAAGCCAGGCATCATACACCATTTCAGGTTTGCCTTTGTATGGGGCCTTTACAAAAAGCCTGAAAGAGGGCAAGGCAGAGGCGTATTGCTTCTCTGTGAAATAGGTGTATCCGATATTGTAGGCTGCCAATGGGAATATGTCCAGTTTACGCGAGGCAGGCAGGCTAAGGAATTGCCGGTAATAAGTCCGTGCGTTTGCGTAATTTTTTTCCTGGTAATAGGCATCTGCCATCCAGAAAACCGCTTTGGCTGCCATCGCAGGATCATGACGCTGTTTGGCCGCCCTGTCCAGGTAAGTGATGGCTTGCTTATAGCTCTTTGCATGATACAATTCCATACCCCTGGCAAAGGCCAGTTGGGCATAGGTGGCTTGCAGGCTTGGATCGCGCAATGTTTCGCTTTCAAGAAAATCGAGGGCAGCATCGTAATTGCGTGAGCTAAGATACAATTGCACCACATAGCCAAAAGCTTCGTTGCGCCGCTCAGAATTGGGGTTGTTGGTAATAAAATCCTGCAAGGCATTCACCGCTTCGTTGAATGGATCAGGGCCTCCTTCAATGCTCAATTTAGCATAGTTAAAAAGGGCATCTTCTGCAAGAGCGACGTCGTTGCCTGCTTTGTATGCCGAAAGAAAGGCATTGCGTGCAAAATTCTGCTGTCCTGTTTGCTGGTAGGAGGCAGCCAGGTAGTAATAGGCACTTTGACTCAGGCTGTCGGCCTGGCCAATGGCACGTTGAAAACTGCTGATAGCATCTGCATATTTTTCTGTTTTGAAGCGTGATACACCAATCTGATAGTGATCTTCGCGACTGACTTGCCTGCGCGACATGCGTTCGAAAGTGAGATAAAAATCCAGGGCTTTATCATAGTGGCCAAGCTGGTAATAGGCATCAGCCAATATTCGCGCTATCTCCGGTTTTCGGCGATTGTCTGACCAATTATATACATTTTCACCTATTTCAACAATTTGCTCATAATCCCCTTTTTGGTAGCTTATTTGCATAATGTATATGGGGATCTGTTTGTTAAATGCCCTGCTGTTTTCAATTTGCTTGAAATGGGCTAAGGCATCATCAAAATTGCCTTCAAGGTATTGAATATGGGCATAGTAATAAATTGATGCATCCCTGAAAGGGCTTTTTTCTGATTTAGTTTTGCTAAAATCGGCCAGTGCGCCTGTATGGTCATTCTGGCGCATTTTGCAAAACCCCCGTTTAAAATAAAAATCATTGCGTTCATCGGCACTAAGGATTGCCGGATCAATTTTCTGGAGTACTTCCAGCGCGTCAGCGTACTTGCGGTCGGCAAACAAAACCCTGGCCTGTAAAAAATCAACACGCGGTTTCCAGCGGCTGGTGCGGTAGTTGTCGGCAAAATGCTTAACGGCAATAGCAGCATCTCCCAGTCCCAGTTCGATGGCGCATACAGCCACAAAATAAGCTGCATCCACGTAGCGGATGTCGTTTTTATCGGTGATCAGCCCCATTAAATCCATAAAACCTTGCCGTGCTGCACCGTATTGCTGATTGTTAAACATATCAACAGATTCGCGGTGGAGCTGGTCAGGATTGTCGAAATACTTGGGTTGCTGTGCCGTCACACTTTGGGCGGAAAGCAAAAGCAAAAAGCTTATAACCAATATTTTGGAGGATGAAGTTAGGCGCATTCGAAGCAGTTTGATTGTTGGGATAAATGTAAAAAATTGACTGTTTCCAAGCTGAGGTGGTTTGATTTCTTATTAACAATGCATTTGTGACAAAAAACGTTTTTGCGTGCTGATTATTGCAAAACAAGCCACCAATCCGTAAATTGATGGCTTGTATGGCATAACGGTAAGCAGGATTCTGTCGAGGACTGTCATTTATCTTGGCCGTTTGTCACCAAACGGCTCTAGCAGCCTACCCACCGGCATCGAACGGGCCGCCCTCTCGTGCACCA
>CAYTUA010000146.1:0-4621 GCA_964440855.1 uncultured Lentimicrobiaceae bacterium | reverse complement strand
CAGCTTCCACATCTGTGCCCCTGACTGTGCCGCGGTTGTTGCGTTCAAATTTTTGCCAGTAAAAGCGTTGGGTTCCATAAACCCCTTTCAGCGTAAGGCCATTCACAGGGCGAAAAACCACGCGCATCCCGTTGAGGCTGTTGTCGTAGCCCAAAGCCCATTCTTCGTATGACCTAAGGACCAGCCCATTACCAAATTGTTCGTAATAGTTTCCTATGGTAACCTCAATCAATTCTGTATTATATGCTGCAAACATATAAGGGACTCCATTGCCTTCGTGGCGGGGGGCGTAGCCTGCCAGAGGGCCCAGAAAGGCCTCATAGCGCATGCCGGCAGAAAAATTCCCCAGGCTATAATTGATGTTTCCATAGCCATTGATGCCCACTTTGCGGCCATCAATAGTAGAATCGCTTATGCCAATGGCTTTGTCGGGCCTGTAGAATTGGGCATCTACCTGAAAACTGCCGTTTACGCGGGCATTGTCAATAAAATTTTGGGCCTGCAAACCGGAAAGCATCAACAGCCCCACAAGCCATGTTAGAAAAAATCGTGTCATCAGTTTTGGTTTTGGGAGGGTGGAACAGGCTTATTCAATGCCCGCAATTTTCTTTACTTTTTCATAAATCTCAAATTCGCTACCCTCGTAATACGAAGTATGCTGGGCAACAATTTTGCCATTGCCATCCAGGATAAAGGTGTGGGGGATCATATTGACGTTCATGGCTCTTTTGAAATCGCTGTTGGGATCGAGCAATACGTCGAATTCCCAGTTGCGGCCATTTACAAATGGCGCCACACGGGCTGTTGAACGGGAGTCATCTATGGAAACTGCGAATATTTTTACACCTGTTTCTTCATGCCAATCCAAGTAGTACTCGTTAAAGGCATCCAGTTCCTTTTGGCAGGGTTTGCACCAAATAGCCCAAAAGCTCAGGATAACAGGTTTGCCGTCGTTGATGATGTCGGCCGTGCTGAATTGTTGCCCCTCGAGGGTGCGGATGTTTACCACCGGAATATCGGATTGAACGTTTTCCTGCTGTGCAAAAAGCTGACTTGCAACAAGCAGTATGGCCAGGATGAAAAGGTTTTGCTTCATTGAAAAAGGGTTTTAGATTGATTTTGGTTTAGCAATTCATTAAATATATGAACAGGTTTTAATCATGCAATATACACTTCCAGCAATTCGCAGCTTGTTTGGGGAACCAGTTGCACCCGTTTCAGTAAATTGGGAATTAATACAGTTTCTGCTTTGTTAACATCAATTGTGCCATTTTCCCATTTCAACTCAAAACTGCCTTCGGTGCACAACAATATCACAAAGGAGTCAATTTCGGAATAATCCTTGCCCATGGCCTGATCCAAAGCGATTATATTGGTTGTGAAAAAGGGAGATTGCACAACAGGTGCTGTTTTGTTCAACACCTTTTTGTAGGGTGATTTGTATTCTTTTTGGATATCATAATCAATGGCCTCCAAAGCTTCCTCTGTATGTAAGTCGCGTCTGTTTCCATCCTTGTCGGTGCGATCCCAATCGTAAATGCGGTATGTGGTGTCGCTGGTTTGCTGAATTTCGGCCAACAAACATCCCGGCCCCAAAGCATGTACCCTGCCGGCCGGAATAAAAAACACATCTCCCTGTTTAACCTGTTCAAAATTAAGGATGTCCTTTATTTTTCCGTTGTTCAGGTGCAGCAGGTATTCTTCCTGGTCTATTTTGCGTTTGAAACCGCTGATAAGTTGTGCGTTTTGGTCGGCTTGCATGATGTACCACATCTCTGTTTTGCCATAACCGATGTTTCTTTTGGCTGCCAGGGTATCATCGGGGTGCACCTGCACAGACAGCCAATCGTTTGAATCGATTACCTTCACCAGGATGGGAAACACATCACCGAATTGCTCATACACCTTATCGCCAACCAGGTCGCCCATAAACACTTCCACAAGTTCGTTCAGCTCATTTTTGGCCAGATAGCCATTGCTGATGTTGGTATGATTGCCCTCCACACCCGAAATCAACCAGGCCTCCCCACAATTGGGAAGGTCTTCATAGTTCATTTTCAGGTGATTTTTGATTTTTTGACCACCCCAGATCTTGTCTTTAAATACCGGATTGAACTTGAAGGGGTATAAGCTTTGCATATCGTAAAAATTTAACGCAAAAATAACCAATAATTTAAAAGGAGGACAGGTGGCTTCGGGTTAAAGTAAAATCTTGTTTTGAGGTGCCCGTTTCAGTTGGTTACTCATTTTTGGATCAGCACAAACAGAGAATCATTTAAGAATGATCGATGGTCAATAAAAAAAGCTCTTTATATTTGTGATAGCAAAAGTTATAAATGACACACTTGAAATTAATAATGCTAATAATTGGCTCCATAACGATTCATGGAGTATATTCACAAACTATTTCGAAAAAAGACTTTATAAATACAGAATGGTTTGTTGACAACAGGTTAGACTTTAAAGCATTAACTCAACTGAAAATTCTATGTAATCCAAAAGCTAAAAATCCCATATACACCATGTTACCATGCTCAAAAAAAAATAACAGCAAAACACTGATAATTAGAAAAATAATATTATAGTTTTTTGTAGATTTATGAAAAAGAAATTTATGACTGAATCAGAGATTAAAATATACCGAACGGAGGATGGACAGACTAAAATTGATGTAAAGTTTGATAATGAAACTGTATGGTTAACTCAAAAACAAATGGCAGCGCTGTTTGACAAAGACTCTGACACAATTGGACTTCATCTCAAAAATATATATCAATCTGGTGAGTTAGAGGAACTTTCAACTGCCGAGGAATCCTCGGTAGTTCGGCAGGAGGGCAAAAAATTATTCGATGACGGCGGAAAAAAGCGCATTGCAGATAATACATTGGTTGCATTGACTTTAATGATTGCAGTTAGTAAACCAGAAGATAAAGACACTGTGACAAAAGTAATTGTAAACCTGATTAATAAAAATAATTAACGCATGGTAACGCAACATAGCAAAAAGGCGGGTTTTGTGGCTATTTGAACTGTTCTGCCCCGCATAAAGTTTTGTCACGTTGGATAATTACGACACCCGCATTCCGCCTCTATCCATATTGCCACACGCTAATTTATTTCATGTTTGTTTGCAGCTTGTGCGAAACATCAGTATATAAATACCACTATTAATATTGCAGCAACCACAGCCTTACCATATTGAGTGCCGACAAGCCCGAACGCCTGATGTTGCGGCCGCGGTGTTCGCCAAACTGAAAGCGTTCTGATGTGGTTCCCTTTTCGGAGGACAAAGCAATCCAAACCGTGCCAACCGGCTTATCGTCAGTGCCGCCATCGGGGCCTGCAATGCCGGATGTGGCCAATGCCAGGTGCACACCTAACTTTGCACGGGCCCCGTCGGCCATGGCTTCCACCACTTCTTTGCTCACAGCGCCATGTGTTTGCAAAAGCTGCTCATCCACATCAAGCAAACCTGATTTAACGCTGTTGTCATAGGCCACTATGGCCCCTTTAAAATAGGCTGAACTGCCCGGAATGCCTGTAAGCAAATGTGCTATATAGCCACCCGTGCAGCTCTCGGCCGTGGCGATTGTTTTCCGCTGCGTTTTCAATAAATCAGCCACCACCTCTTCCATGCTTTGGTTATCGAAGCCATAAACAAGCTCAGGAATAAGGGCAGTCAGATTGTTGACCTGCAATTGCATTTCGTCGGCAAGTATTTTAGCATCAACACCTAAACCACTCAGGCGTAAACGCACAATGCCGGGTTGGGGCAAGTAGGCCAGGTGTAGGTTTTTTGGCAGATTGTCTTCCCAATCCTTGATGCGATCAGCCAGCCACGATTCGCCCAGGCCGGTTGTCATCACTGTTTTATGCAGGAATACCCTTTTTTCGCTTACGGCCAACATCTTGGGAATGAGTTGCTGGGCAAACATGGTTTTTATTTCGAAAGGAACACCGGGCATGGCAGCTATATAACTCATCTTGTGGCTGAACCACATACCCGGAGCGGTGCCGTTGGCGTTTTCAATGGGCTGGCAATTGGCAGGCAAAAAGGCTTGCTCCCGGTTTCGATCGGTAACGGGCATGTGCCTGGCACTGAAAAGCTTTTCTATTTGTGCAAATGCCGCTTCATTAAAAACCATCTCGGTATTGAAATAACTGCACAAAGCAGGTTTGGTCAGGTCGTCGGCAGTGGGGCCGAGGCCACCGGTGAGTAAAATAAATTCGGAACGCTCAATGGCTTCATCCAAAGCCCGGTGGAGCGCTTCCACTTCATCGGCTATGGCCGTAATCCTGTTGAGTTTTATTCCTGCAAGGCTCAATTGTTCGGCCATCCAGCTGGCATTGGTGTTCACCACCTGTCCGATAAGCAATTCATCTCCAATGGAAACAATCTCGGCAGTTCCCTTCTTTTCTGTTTTCATGTTTAATTACATTCTTTGGTAACCAGGATATTCCGGTAATTAGTCTGCATGATCTTCTTCAAGCCACTTGTGAACGATAATTTTAAGAAACTCAAGTTTGATAAAACAAATCACAAAATGCAATAAGATCAACACAAGGCCCATAATGACAGCAGTATCGATGGTAGTCCATTTGTAGGCTGCAAGCAACAGCA
>CAYTUA010000145.1:0-17214 GCA_964440855.1 uncultured Lentimicrobiaceae bacterium | reverse complement strand
AGTTTCGGACTTAGCAATTTCCCTGTAAAGCTGATGCATGAAGTGATGTAGCTATCCCCCCATCCCATAGCAACCAATCAGCTGGAATATAACCTTTTCACCCGAAACAATGCCTCCTATACCCCCGATGTGGAAAAAGTAATTTTGCCCTTTTGCATCCAAAACGGCATTAGCATCACAGCCTGGCGGCCTATTTTGAAAGGGGATCCAAAAAACCTGAGCAACCCACATTTGATTTCGCTGTCGGACAAATACGAAAGAACACCGGCTCAAATTGCCCTCAACTGGTTGCTGCACAAACCCATGATGGTTGCAATCCCCAAAATGAGCAGCGAAAAGCACATTGCTGAAAATCTGGATGCTTTGAACTTTGCCATGGAAGACGAAGATTACCTTTGGTTAGACAGCCTTGTTGATTAAAACACCCTGATTTGCAAACAAAAAATCAGTTTTGCTGAATTCAATATAATGGGCAACCATGGTCGGGCGGCATAAATGTTCGCCCCTTACTTGATTTCATCATATGCTGTTTGCCTGGTTTAATATGAAAAAAGATGCAGCTTCGCCAATTGAATAATTAGGTTTTGAGGCTATAGCCATGCTGGATATTTTGCCAGAGATAGCATGACACTGTATATTGGATGGGAATGTAACAAATTCATTTCCCAAATGATAAGCTGCATCTATTAAGTGTACCTTTGTGTAATTAAAATCAATAAACCGACACCATGAATCTGTCATTTCAAAAAATGTTTTTTGCAATAGCGACTGTTATATCGCTTTTCGCCATCATGATTTTGGCCAGGCCCATACTCATTCCAATAGGGTTTGCGTTGCTCATATCCTTTATTCTTTTACCACTTACTAAAAAGTTTGAAAGTTGGGGCACAAACAGGATTTTTGCTGCACTCCTGACTATTCTTCTTGTAATTATTGTTCTGGCAGGAGGTATATTCCTTTTCTCAACCCAACTTATTGAACTTTCTAAAGATCTGACTGATATAAAGGACAAAGTTTTGCACATTTTTGCTGAAATGACAGTGTATATCAATCGTAACTTCAACTTTTTTGCCGACCTGGAAAAGGATGAGCTATTAAATCAGATCAAGACCTGGTTCAACCAATCAGCAGCCTCTTTGATACAACAAACCTTTAGCAGCACTGCCTCAGTTGTAACGGGTTTGCTTGCTACTGCCATATTTACATTTCTGATGCTTATTTATAGGGATGGACTGGTGTATGCATTTATACATTTTTATCCTGAGGATAAAAGGGAGCGTGCCGTCAAAATGATAAAATCTGTACAGCAGGTAGGTAAAAAATACCTTGTTGGTATGATACTCATTATGATTATTTTAGGTTTTATAAACAGCATTGGCCTTTTGATAATTGGGCTCGATAATCCATTCCTTTTCGGATTCATGGCTGCAGTACTAGCCATCGTTCCTTATGTGGGCACCACAGTTGGCGCAGCCATACCTATACTGTATGCCTTTATGACATACGATTCAATGTGGGTGGCAATAGCCGTGTTCATTATGTTTTGGGCTGTTCAGGTGGTTGAGAGTAATTTCCTGAGCCCGAAAATCGTTGGCGGAAGCTTAAAGGTAAATGCCTTAACTGCCATTTTGAGCATAATCATCGGAGCAGCAGTATGGGGAATTGCCGGCATGATTTTATTTTTACCCTTTGCAGCCATGCTGAAAGTAATTTGCGAGGAATATGATGAACTTAAAGCAATTGCCTTACTTATTGGCGAACAAAACCAAGAGGATGAACCAAGCGGATTCAAATTCCTCAGCCGATTGACTAAGAAAATAAAATCATGGTAGCCAAGCAACTTATTGTAAAGCTACAGGTTCCGGCTATTGATTATCAAATGATTAAAAACATAAATTATTTCTATACATTTACCGGACAAAAGTTATTCCGAAATATTACACCATAGAAAAACAGATGTCAATAAACAGTTAATAGTTTTAGATTTTCCCTACCTTTGGCCAACCCCTATTTGGCTAACGCATGAACAACCACAAAGAACAAGCCCGCGAAAGTATTAAACTCCTTATTGATCGTTTCAAGGAGCATGTTGAATCCTATAAACGTGGCACTTACAACGAGCACCAGACACGTATTGATTATATCAATCCTTTTTTCAAAGCACTGGGTTGGGATATGGATAACGAACAGGGTTTTGCAGAGTCCTATCGTGAAGTTATCCACGAAGACAAAATAAAAGTAGGTTCAGCTACCAAAGCACCAGATTATGCTTTCACGCTATTTGGCCAGCGTAAATTTTTTGTGGATGCCAAAAAGCCTTCCATAAACATTAAAGACGATTTAGCACCAGCCTATCAAGTAAGGCGATATGGATGGAGCGCTAAAGTTGCACTGAGTATTGTTACAGATTTTGAGGAGTTTGCGATTTACGACTGTACTAAAAAGCCCAAACCTACCGATAAGGCTAGTGTTGCAAGGATCAAATACATAACTTACGAGCAATACCTTGACGAATTCGACTTCCTTTGGGATATTTTTGCCAAGGAAAACCTACCCAAAGGCCGGTTTGATAAATATGTGCGAAGCGATACAGCACGCAAGGGCACAACTACTGTTGATGATGAATTCCTGAAGACAATAGAGGAGTGGCGAAAATATCTAGCCACCACCATTGCCCTTGCCAACAAACTATTGGATGAGGACGAACTCAACTTTGCTGTTCAAAAAACAATCGACCGCATCATCTTCTTGCGCATGTGCGAGGACCGCGGCGTAGAGCCATATGGCGAGTTGAAAAAAGCTGCTGAAAAAGGGGAAGTATATACAAACCTTATGCAATTGTTCAAACAAGCTGATGACAAATACAACTCCGGCCTTTTCAATTTTGTGGAAGACCGTATCACGCCTAACTTAGTTGTCAACAACAAGGTTCTGAAAACAATCATCAAAGAACTCTATTATCCGCATTGCGAATACGAATTCTCGGTGATGCCAGCTGATATATTGGGCAGTGTTTATGAACGCTTTCTGGGCAAAACCATACGGCTAACACCCGCCCATCATGCCAAAATTGAAGAAAAACCTGAGGTACGCAAGGCCGGAGGAGTTTATTATACTCCAAAATATGTAGTAGATTATATTGTTAAGCACACGGTTGGAAAACTGCTGGAAGGCAAAACCCCAAAACAGGCAGAAAACCTCAAAATCTGCGACCCTGCATGCGGCTCAGGCTCATTTTTGATTGGCACTTATCAATACCTGCTCGACTGGCACCTGCAATACTATCTGGACAAGACACCAGTCAAAAGCAAAAACAATCCGCTCACACCAGATGGTAAGCTTACTACTGCTGAAAAAAAACGCATACTGATTAACAATATTTATGGAGTTGACATTGATCCACAGGCTGTTGAAGTTACTAAGTTAAACCTTTTGCTGAAAGCGCTTGAAGGCGAAACACAGGCCAGTATCAACCAGCAGATGCAGTTGTTTCACGAAAGGGTACTACCGAATTTGGGTGATAACATTAAGTGCGGCAATAGTTTAGTGGATACTGATTTCTATTCTGGTGAACTTGATTTTGGAGAGGACAGGAAAGTAAAACCATTTAATTGGAGAAAAGCGTTCCCAAATATTTTCAATGTAAAACACACCATTGAAAACCCAGACTTTAAAAGGCAATTTCAACAAGTTGTGAAAAACGAGGATGAAGTGAACAACTTGCTAAGCAAGTACCACACCAAAGAACCTGATACTACATATGGTGAATCCAGCGGCTTCGATATTGTTATTGGCAATCCTCCTTATGGGGCCTTGTTTTCAGATAATGAAGCATCTTATTTCAGAGGCCGCTACCAAACAGCTGTTTGGCGGGTTGAGAGCTATTTAATATTCATTGAACAGGGTTTGCGATTGTTAAAAGAACACGGTCAGCTTGGGTTTATAATTCCTGACACTTTACTGAATTTAAGTTTTACGCAACCTACAAGGGAAATTCTTTTGCGAAATTCTGTGCTGAAAAGTATTGTTGGTTTGCCATCAAACGTTTTTTCGGGGGTGTCGGTTGATACCATTATTCTATTGACTGAAAAAGCAACCTTCGTCAATTCATATCACCCTTCCAATGTGTGGGTAAAAACATTTGGTAAAAAACAGGAGATAAAGGCGATTGAAAACCCAACCAAAGAATTCTATGCCAAAACCAGTGATTGGCATGAGCAAAACACCTTCAACTTGCAAATTGATGATTTGGAAAACACATTGCTGATAAAAATCGAGAAACTAAAAAACAAGCTTAAGGATGTTGCCGAAATGTATTCCGGTATAAAAGCTTATGAAGTAGGAAAAGGCAATCCACCACAAACAATAAAAACAGGAAGCGGGAAGCCTTTCACTTCAACAGAGCAGAAAAGCGCAAAATGGAAGCCACTTTACGACGGTAAACATATAGGACGGTATGAATTGTTGTGGAAAGAAAACAACTGGATATACTATGGCGAATGGCTGGCAGCTCCACGAAAGCCCTTCATATTTGAAGGCGAAAAAATCCTAATCAGGAAAATTACAGGCAAAACGCTGATTGCAACGTATATACCTGAAACTTCATATTGCAACACCTTGCTGTTTGTGCTGAAAATAACAACAGATACCTACCAATACAAACCATTGCTTGCCATTTTGAATTCGAAATTGATGGGTTGGTATTTCCGCAAGCGTTTTCAAATTAGCGATGAGGACACTTTTCCACAAATTATGATCCGTGATATTTTGCAATTTCCTATTCCAGTAATAGATCATGAGGCAGCTGGTAGGTTGACAAAGCTTGTTGACAGGCTTTTATACCTTAATGCTGAAAAGCCTAACGAAAAACTACCCTCTCAACTTTCTCGAATAGAAGCAGAAATCGACTATAATGAGGAGCAAATAAACAGGATTGTTGTTGTATTATATGGATTAACTGAGGCGGATGTGGAGTTTTTAAAATAGCAACTATTTATTGATAAATAGATATGGATACATTATTGAAACACACAGAATGTTTGTCTGAATACCAAAATCTAATTTATGACTATAGCGTAGATTATGACAGAAGATTGAAAGCATATGGAAAAAACATTAACCTGATTGGTGCAAACAGTCTAAAAGAAATTGAAGAAAACTTTGAAAGATTCGCAAACCCTTATCGGAAAGTACTAATTGAAAAAATTGAAGATGATGCTGTTAACTCTTGGGGTTTTTCAATTTTTAAAATTGTGAAATCGAAAAGACCTGAAGAACACATTCACACACCCTTACTTTATGAATTACTTGACACACAAGGTTCTCATGGCCAGAAAGACTTATTTTATAAGCTCTTTGTTGAAACATTACTACCGCAAAGTATAAGGGAAAAGTTTATCAATGATAATTACGCTGATTACTTGATAAAGCAAGAAGAATGGGTAAAGTCTGAAATTGGTAAGGGTGAAGTAGATATCACTATTAAATCAAGAAATCCTAAAAAGAGATTTGCTATAATAATCGAAAACAAATGGAAAAGTCCAGACAGTTGTTTAGATCAGCTTTATAAGTATTACGATTGTTATACAGTAAATTACGGTTATAATAATGACAATTTACTTTTAGTGTATCTAACCATAAATGGTAACGATCCAAGTTGGGTTTCTGTCGAATTTAATTCATTTCTGCAGAATGCAAAAAACAAGAATTACTTCCCAATATCCTACAAGAAACACATTTTGAAATGGTTAGCTTCTTGTGTTGAAAATTGTCAATCTGAAAAAGTAAGAACTATTATTGTTCAATATAAAAACTACTTGAAATGGAATCTATAATTGATGAAAAGATCTATGAGCTTTCTGTAAAGGAAGATAATTTTGACCTTGTTTTTGATATCAATCAACGCTACGATTCAATAATTGAACGACTTCAGTTTGATTTTTGGAATGAACTCGCTGAATATATGAAAATAAAGTCACAAGAAAAGGTTGAGAGGGAAGACGATTGGTTAATATCTTTACGAAACCAGAAAGTTAAGAATCTTAAAATATACCTAGAATGGCAGAATGAGGAATCAATTACATATGGAGTTCTAATAGACAACCTGAAAAACAGAAAGCAGACTAATCTCATTTTTAATAGTTTAACAGATTTCCTCATAGATTTTGACTCTAAAATCGAAGGTAAGTCTGTTGACTTTTTCAAAGATTTTGATTACGACTTTTCGAAACTTCATGGTTTGAAAAAAATGATTCCGGTTAACAGAACCAAACTTTTTGATGATTTTTTCGAAACAATTGAACGTTTGCGCGAGCAAATTCAGAATCATTTACCTGAGCTTGAAATATTACTAATAAGTGATTGATTTTGACTGATATCATTGCATAAACAAGAGAAAACATATATTTGTGTGCTAAACAAACCCCGATGAAAAATCACTTTTTACCTTCCCTCCTATTATTCCTGTTCCTCGTATTGGATTCTGTTCAAGTAACTGCCCAGCACAACCGCCGCTTTGTGGCCGAATGGGAACCCGCCTGGGGTACCCTGATTCGCTGGCCATTGGGCATTCCATCCGATCTGGTCGTTGAGCTGGCCAAAGACGACAGCCTGTATGTATTGGTGGCCAACACAAGCCAACAAGAGCAAGCCATTTATACCTTTTCATCCTGGAACGTAAACATGGATCATTGCCAATTCATTGTGGCGCCTACCAATTCGCACTGGACACGCGACTGGGGCCCACATTATGTGTTTAACGAAGCCGGCGTGGGCGGTATTGCCGATCCTGTTTTTGATGGCTACCCTTGGGTGCCTGGATGTTTTGTAAGCAGCACAACTGTGCCTGAATCATCAGGGCGCAGTGGTTTTGACCGCTACGAAAGCGACAACCTGGTCAACGGCATATTGGCTGAAAATTTTAATATGCCCCTGATTTCCCTGCCCATCTACCTCACCGGCGGCAATGTGATGGTGGATGGACATCGCACAGCCATTGCCACACAACAAATGCTGGATGAAAATTATCCCGGCATCGATGAGACAACTTTTAGGCAAATTGCTGCCGACAGCCTTGGAATTACCAATTTTATAATTGTTGACAACCCCGAAGTACATGGCATTCAACATATTGATTGTTATGCCAAATTCCTGGACGAAGAAACCATTTTGGTAAAACAAGTGGACCCCTGGCATGCAGAATACAATTGCTGCGAAGCCCTCGCAACACATCTTGGCGGTGAACAAAATGCATATGGCGAACCCTACCATATCGTTAGAATTTATTGTGGCAATTACAGTGGCAGCAATTCAGCTGCTTATACCAATTCATTGATTTTAAACAACAAGGTGCTTGTGCCCCTGTTCGGAATTCTCGAAGACCAGCAGGCACTTCAGGTGTATGAACAAGCCATGCCTGGCTACGAAGTGATTGGTTTTGAGTGGGGTGCCTGGTATTATTACGATGCCTTGCATTGCCGCACCATGGGCATTTTCGATCGCTATATGCTACGTATTGAACACAGGCCTTTGCGAGGCGATCAGTATTTTCAGAATTTACCCTTAATAAAGGCGCTGATAGACGACCGCTCCGAAACCGGCCTCAATGATGACGAGCTCAAATTGTACTGGCGTGAACAAGGCAATCTGGGGTGGAGTACCGAAATACTTTTAGAGGAAGAAGTTTCCGACTCACTCTATGCCATGATACCTGATGCTGAACTGGAAAAAACATACGATTATTTTCTGTCGGCTGCTGATGACTCGGGCAGGCAGGAAACCAAACCCCAAACTGCTCCTGCATCATTTTATAGCTTTACCTATGCAGGCACCTACACCGGCATGAATCAAAAACCGGAGCCCGTGAAACTATCTGTTGAGCCTTCCATTTTCAGCCATTCAACCCGAATCAGCTACCAAGCTGCCCATGCACCACAGCAACTGGCCATTTATTCCCCTTCAGGTGTTAAGGTTCGTCAATGGAACATATTGCCCACTGGCAATGAATCTGTTAACTGGGACGGCACTGACCAAAACGGCACAAAATTGCCTCCAGGCATCTATCTTGTAAAATTAAAAACTGGCAATGGAATAAGCGTTACAAAATGTATTTTGCGCTAATACTGATGCCCTCTCTGTAACTGGTTGGAGCAAAAAATGATTTTTCAAACTTGCCACTACTCACCAAATATTCGTGATTGTATTGGTACATCATTTCAGCCGATTCACGTGCCATGGGGTTGAACAAACCCGCCATTTTCATCATCCAGTTCGTTAACACTGAATGCTTTGGTCTTATGGAGAATTCAGCGCCCACTTCTTCGATAAATTCCTTGCCTGTAAGTGCCGCGGCGTGTGTGGGCAAATGCCACAGCTGGCCAAAAGCTTTGTTCGTATTACCCAACAGGGCGGTGCCTTTGATAGCATCTGTGGTGAAAGTAAAGGCATGTTTAACTTGATCATTTCCCAACCAGCTGGCCTTTTTGCCGGCTTTTAGTTTTTCGAAAACCATAGGGTGTACAAAAGTATTCACAGCGCCGGGGCCATAAAAATCGGCCGAGCGTGCAATCAGGGCTTCAAACTTGTTGTGCTTGATTTCATGCCATAATTTTTCGGCAATTTCCGCCCTTACTTCGCCTTTACGGCTACATGGGTTAACGGGCGTTTCCTCGGTCATCGCGCCTTTTACCAGTCCATACATATACACATTGTCGAAAAACACCAATCTGGCACCATGCTCCTGACAGGCTTTGATCACATTGTCCATAACCACAGGCCAGTCGCGCTGCCAGACTTTAACACTATAGGGCAAACCCAAGGTAAGATACACCACTTTTGAACCTTTCACAGCTTCTGAAATGGCTTTAAAATTCAATGCATCGGCGGGGTATAATTCATCGTCGCTATTCACTTTTGATGGATTTCGTCCCACCAGACGCACCTTAGAAGTGTATTCCCTGAGGGCTGTTGAAAGGCCATTTCCGATTACACCACCGGAGCCCACTATTGTTTGCAATTCGTTATTCTTCATTTTCTATTGTTTTTACATGTATGATTATCCCTTCCAGGCTTTGGCCACCAGCCCTGTGCCGGAAGCATGCCTTGTCCTGATGTCAATAAAATTCAAAACCAGGCACAGCGGAAAGACAAGTAAATAATAAAAGGGTAACAAAAGGAACAGTAATTTTGATGTATTGAGCATCAGGATGGGGTATTTCATCGAAAGCTTCCACGAAAGCTTGCCCGGCTTGCCATACTGATAGCGGATTTCCGTTTTGCTGAATCCGGCTTTTCGAAGTTTTTCATCCAGTTCGTTGATGCCATAACCATCGCGCACATGTTCGTCAATGAATCCTACCGCACCATGCGGCTTTTCGTCATGGTGGTGCACATCTGAACCACCCTGGTCCGAAGGTGTAGAGATAAGCAACATGCCGCCGGGCTTCAGGGCTTTGTTGTAATTGGTCAACACCAAAACATCTTCCTCAATATGCTCCATAACGTCCACACAAAGCACCAGGTCAAATGCTTCCGAAAAGCTCAAATTGGTGAGGTCTGCCACTTCAAAGTGAACATGTTTATAGCCAATCCTGTCGAAAAACTGATTGCAATCGGCAATTTGTTCTTCTTTAACATCCAGGCCTTTGATGTGCCAATTTGGATTTTTACGGGCCATGCGGTAAACGTATTGCCCAAATCCCGAACCGGCATCCAGAATTTGGCGTGATTCTCTGTTTTGCTTAGCCCATTTATTTAACTCTTTGCTGATATGCCAGCTGCGCAGGAGCAACAAATCGAGCAGTCGGTAAAAAAGTTTGCGTAAAACCGGCGATTGGTTAAAAACCTTGCCCAGGCTGCGTTTGATGGGGTCGTATTGCATCTATGAAATTGGGGTTCAATGAAAAAAAAATCGTTATCCTTCAAAAGAATTATTCGTCTTTCAACAGGTTATCAATATTTTCGATGTAGTCCAGGGAGTCGTCCTCGAAAAATTGCACTTGAGGGATATGCCGCAGCTGGTGGCGTACCCTCTTGCCCAAATGCCCGCGGATTTCGCCGGCATGTTGGTTGATGCGGTCCAAAACGGTATTTTTGTCGTTGGTGCCAAATATGCTGATGTAAAATCGGGCCAAGCTTAAATCGGGCGTAACACTCACCTTGGTAACTGTTACCAATACTTTAGCTACCAGTGAGCGCATTTCGAGTTGAAAAATTTCGCCCATGTCCTTTTGCAGCAATTTGGCGATGCGTTGTTGACGTTTTGTTTCCATGGGTGCAAAATTAGTTATTTCATTGGTGTAATGCCACAATGTTCAAATGAGCAGGCTTAGATAGCCTTTATATCACTGATTATTCAGCTATTACAAGCATTTCATAATCATCGGTGCGCAGCACATCGTTGCGGCTGTAGGCTCCCAATTTGCACCCAAAAATGTCAATTTTGCTAAAACCCAACGATTGCAGCATCCAGCGGATTTCGGAAGGCACATAATAGCGTTCGTTGCAATTCAGCTTAAGCGGATTGCCATCATCATCAATTACTTCATAAACCGAATGATCGCGAAAAGTCATTAAATCGAAATTATTGACGAGGCTCTGGCTTGTTGAACCATGCTCGTTGATAAAATCCTTTACCGAATGGAATAGTGGAAAAAGACCGTTCAGTGTGGTGAAAATCAATTTCCCGCCCGGCAGCATGCTTTTACGGATATTCTTCAGGATTTGAAAATTCATTTCATCCGTTTCCATCAAGGGGAATGAACCTTCGCAAAGCATCATGCAAAGCCCGAATTTCTGCCGAAAACGAAAGTTGCGTGCATCCCTCCTTTTAAAAATCGGGCTTACACCGGCTGTTTTGGCATTTTTGCGGGCTTTGGCCAGCATATTTGCCGACAGGTCGATGCCAGTTACCACGTAGCCTCTTTTGGCCAATTCAATGCTGTGCCGGCCGGTCCCGCAACCTACATCCAGTATGCGTACCGATTTGTTGTGCTTGATTTCATTTTCTATAAAATCAACTTCGCCAAGTGTTCCCTGCGTAAAATCTTCCCGCTCGTAACTGTTGGCGAAATTCTCGAAAAGTTGGGTGTACCATTGGTTCATTTCTGTCAATTTTGGGATTCAAAAATACAAATTTTTCAAATTACTACTAAATAACTGTGTTAATATAATTCTCATTATGAAACTGTTAAAACTTATGTCAAACTTTTCTCTTGACAAACCACCCAAAATGTATTAGCATTGCACAATAATTAACTATGTTTTTAGTTATAGAACTATCAAATTAGTTTAACTATGAAAGAACTCACCCGTGCAGAAGAACAAATCATGCAGGTTCTGTGGGACCTCGATGCGGCTTTTGTAAATGATATCCTGGAGCAATTGCCTGAACCCAAGCCGGCTTACAACACCGTTTCGACCATCGTACGCATATTGGAAAAGAAAGGGTTTGTGGGGCATAAGGCCTTTGGCAAGTCGCACCAATACCATCCGCTTATCAAGAAAAAGGAATACACCCGGCATGTTTTCAAAGGCATGCTGAGTGGTTATTTTGGCAATTCGATGCAGCAGATGGTTTCATTCTTTGCCAAAGATAAAAACCTGAGCCTTCAGGAATTGGAGGATATCAAACAAATCATCGATTCGGAAATAAATCAAAAGGAGGACCAGTAACTATGGAACAGTTCATCCATTTTTTATTGCGGGCATCAATCTATCTGCTGCTTTTTGCTGTTGCCTACCAGCTGTTGTTCCGCAAGCAGGAAAACCCTGGTTTCAACCGCATGTATTTGCTTGGCTCCAGCATAATGGCACTAGCACTTGCCCTGCTGCCCTACAATTACTTTTCAATTGGCAATGGAACAAATACGGCAAATCTCTGGGTTATACAATTGCCCGAAGTAGTGCTAAACGCCCCCAATACCATTTCTGAAACAAGCGGAAAAATCGGCGCCTCGCTGGGCCGCACCCACTACTTCCTGATAGGCTATTTCATTATGAGCAGCCTGATGTTATTTATGCTGATCTGGCGCATCCTTCAACTTGTGCTGATGGTTCGCAAATATAAGTCTGTCAGCAGGGATGGGATAAGGCTTGTATTGTTACCTGATGGCTATATTCCCTTTTCGTTTTACAATTTGGTATTCATTCCCGAAAACATTTCTGAACAACACTATGCCAGAGTATTGGCCCACGAACGTGCCCATTGCCTGAAAAGGCATTCCTGGGATGTGCTGTTTTACGAACTGCTGTTTGTGTTTTTCTGGTTTCACCCGTCGGTTTACTTCCTTCGGTATGAGGCCAAAGCCCTGCACGAATACCAAGCTGACCATATGGCCATGCGCCAATTCAACAAAGCTGATTACCAGCAAACCTTATTAGCCTGTGCGATGGCCGGCAAGGCCCTCGTCATCGCAAACCCATTTAATGTATCACCTCTAAAAAAACGTATTATGAAAATGAATCAAAAAACCCAATCGAGCCGATTTGTCAATTGGATAAAGTTGGCTGTAATCACTCCTTTTGTTGTTGCGGCCTTGTTGTTGCAATCGTGTTACAATGAATCAGAAGATGTTCAAAAACAAGAAGAAAGAACTTTAATAGAAGAGATTCAGGAAAAAGCCCGTGACGCCGGAGCTGACATTAGACCTGCAGAGGATTATGCCTTTGAAAAGGGACAACAACGTGAAGATGGCGTTTGGACAGTAGTGCAAGAGTTGCCAAAGTACCCGGGTGGTACAGAGGCCATGTTTAAGTTCTTGATTGCCAATATCAACTACCCGGAGCAAGCCAAAAAAGATACAATTGAAGGAAGGGTTTATGTCAATTTCATTGTTGAACCTGACGGACAAGTAAAAAATGTGAATGTTTTACGTGGCATAGGGGGCGGTTGCGATGAAGAGGCCGTCCGTGTAGTAGAAATGATGCCGGCGTGGACCCCCGGATATGAAGAAGGCGAACCCGTGCGGGTCAGCTTTAATATACCTATCCGATTCTCGCTGAACAGTAAGGAATAGTATAAACCTCTCTGGTTAAATCAGCACAATCTTTCCCCACCCAAACAGCTTTTCGCAAAATGTTTGGGTGGTTTTGAGTTTCATAGTTACTCAAAAAAATGCTGCCAAAGTGCGTTTCAAGCCTGTCATTTTTTTAATTACAATCGCTGAATATTCCGAAATTGTCCATTGTTCTAATGACATTTTCGGAAACATGCTCACACTTCTCAATTTCTGATTGATTTTTTAAGTATAATATTTTATCTTTGCAAGATTATTGCATTTCGCATCAAAACCAATTCAAACACAAATGCTTCGTAATCAAATTATCAAATACACCCAGCTACCATTCAAAAGCTTGGTATCACACATCCTGACAATTGTTTCGCTAATAGCGATCATTTCGAACACCCAAGCCCAAACCGAAGATTCAAATAATCAAGAAGGTCCAGTGCATATACTTGTAGATCAAATGCCTGAATTTCCTGGGGGTGTTCAGCAGATGTACGACTTTATTGGTGAGTTTTTTGTGTTCCCCGATGAAGCTCTTTCAAATGGGGTTGAAGACACCATTTACCTTAACTTCATCGTTGAAAAAGACGGCTCTTTGTCAGGTATCGAGGTGCTTCGCGGAATCGGGAAAGGCTGTGATGAAGAGGCTGTCAGAGTATTGGAAACCATGCCGGCTTGGACACCTGGCATGCATAAGAACCAGATAGTGCGGGTTGCCTATAAGATGCCACTTTTTCTAGAAATAGAGGCATCTAAAAACACTGATGATGAAATATATACAATCGTTGAACAGTTGCCTGAATTTCCCGGGGGACCCAACGCCATGCTTAAGTATATTGCAAGTCAGATCAAATACCCGCAGAAAGCAAGGGATAATCGCATTCAAGGCAGGGTTTTTGTCCATTTTATAATCGAAGCTGATGGCAGTATTTCAAATATTACTGTCCTGAGAGGAATAGGTCACGGCTGCGATGAGGAGGCCATGCGGATTGTTGAGTCAATGCCCAGGTGGAACCCCGGAATTCAAAATGATAAGCCGGTCAGGGTCAGCTTTAATTTGCCCATCCGATTCTCGCTGGACATTTAGAACTAGGCCCAACCTCACTGGTTGATCTGTACTATTATTTTTCTTGCAAACAGCTTTTCGCAAGCTGTTTGGATAGCTTTATGTTTCAAAATTCACACTATAATTTTGTTCCACAGCAATTGCAAAACCATTTTAACTTACATTTATACCCTTGTTGGGTGTAACACTAAAAAATGCCGCTATGAAAACCATTTTTGCATCGCTGAGCCTATTGATTTTGTTGTCGCTTCAGGCACCAATCAATGCCCAAAACTATACCCCACTTGCTGTTGATGGGGCACATTGGATTATTCGATACGATGTAATGGCGACCCCCTGGCACTATGATGCCTTGTGGGAATACTATGCCCAGGGCGACACCATGGTGGAGGACCAAAGCTATCTGAAGGTTTACCGGCGCGAATTGGAGATAAATGATGATTTTATGCCTCCTTTTAACCCGGCCACAGTTTATGAGTTGGTTGGTTTGCTGCGCGAAGATATAGAAGCCAAAAAAGTTTACGCCATATTGCTTTCGGAAGACATGCCATATACATACAACACCTGTAGTTTTGGTGAAGAAAGCCTGCTTTATGATTTCTCAGGGGAGGTGGGTGATACGGTTGCTTTTTGTGTTTTGCCCGATTTTGGCTGGCCTGTTGAGATTACCCACATCACCGAAACAAACTATTATGGTATGGATACAAGGATTTTTCAGACGACAATTTCAGAGTATTTCGAAGGAATCGGTTCGGCCTATGGCTTGTTCGAAGAAATGTTTGCCCCGCTAAAATCACAAAATGACCGCTATGTGGTTTCAACTTTTCTGGAGTACTATTGCCGTGAAACACCCTGTGGTTATATTGTTTCAAGCCCTGAACAGCCTGACTTTGATGCCTTAAACATCTATCCCAACCCTGCCGGGGATCAAGTGTGGATTCAATTGCCAGCAAACACAAATATGGCAACGGCCCAAATTGAGTTGTTCAGCCCTACAGGCAGCTTATTGATCAGGATAAAGCCTGAGGAAAGGATTTTTAAAGTTGCTACCAGTCATTTACTGGATGGCATATACCTATTGCGCTTATGGGATGGCGAAAAGTGGCTCGTTAGTAAAGTTTTGGTTCATTAGGAATTGGGATCGGTCGTGCCAAAACATTCTCCTTGACAAGCCAAGTTGAAGTGGGTATTGAAAAAAGACAAAAAATTATTTATTTGGCAGCTATCGGCCTGGTCTGCAAATAATCTTCCATTTTGAAATCAGGATTCAATATTTTGTTCAATGTTTCAGTAGGTTTGAACCAAACAACAACCGTGTCGGTGCGACTTGGCAACCTGGTGTCTGTCATGCAAATAGCTATAGGCAAAAGCTTCATGTCAAGGGGCAAGTCGCTGTTTAAACTTTGATGGCCATCGATATTACCAATCAGCAATAGATAAAAGTCATTGTGAGTTGTGTTTAGTGTTTTCAACAAACTATCGCTCTTTGAATTGACAAACAGGTTGTCCGTTTCCTTCAAATGGAAAGTAGTAAGGTAATTGTCATCACCAAGATAAAATGCCAATGTGGTGTACTTCTCATTGTCTTGTTTCCAGTTTGGATTTGTGTTTTTATAAAATATGCCTTGGTCAGTCATGTGGATGCCAAGTAACTGAAGCTCCGAAGTATTTAAATACAAAGGGCCTGGGTTTTGCTTTATGGTATTGCAACCAAAAACTACAATTACAGATAGAAATGCCAATAATGATTTGATTTTCATGTTTTTTAATTTTTTTGATCGTTAACAATTATATGATTGAAAAAAGCTCAACCTGTTTCACTGCAATCAAGCTAAAAAAACTATCCCTGGTTTTTCGTATGATTATAGAAATCAGCCTATTCTTTCTCACCAATTTCGTATCTGATCAATCGGCGTTCATAGCGAAAAGGGGCATTTAAGAAAAAGTAAGTGTCTAAAACCAGGCCAACATTTTCAGCATACAATCTTGGCATTTGGCGCGGGTTTTCTATTTGATATGGATTTTCCATCATATAGCTTGTTATCACCCCCAAACTATTAATCACATCGAAAGTTCCGGCGGGCACTTCTGCGCTTTCGGGAGTTGTACTCATCATATAATATGCTGTGTAGATGGTATCGAAAGTTGTTGGATGTGTCAATGCATCGGCATACAGTGTATCAACATAATTTTCCGATGCAAACAGGGGAATGCCACGCTCGTTTATAACACAATCAGCTGAATCGCGAAGCAAACTAAATACCTTCCAACTATTGCCTTGCATTGCTTGTATTCCTTCTAAAACTGCATAAGTCACACCATTGACGACAGAATCGCGTTGAATAACGATACTGTCAGATTTGTTTTGAAATGTTTCCTCACCGGTGGTATCAATGCGGTAATGATCATACACCCAATAACTCCCATGCGTGAGGGGCAAATAAACAGCCGGGGTTTCCGGTTCCGGATCGGGAATAATGGGATCCTTTTCAACATCCTTTTTGCAGGCCGACAGCAATAGCACAACAGCCAATAAACTCAATAATGATTTCATTTTGTGTGATTTTTGGTTAATAAAAAACTGGTGTAAAGATGTTGCTGTGGCTGTAAGATATTGGTTTGTTGTGTTGCTAACGAAAAACGACTTCCGGGTATTGTATTAAAATTGATTTTTTTAAATCTTCCGGCTGTACTTGTTAGCCTAAGCATTCGATTTGCCAGGCTGATAAACATTCCAGCAACATGCTCAGTGTTTCACTGAAATCCATCCGCAATACCACCAAAGGCAATGGCTTTCTTCGTCCGCTATTCCTTATTTCCCTAAGTTTGGCAGGAAATTAAGAAGGTTCCAAACCAAAATTTTAAACCCTAATCAAACTAAAAGTTATGGCAACTATTTTTGAAAAAAAATTAAACGATTTCATGGCAAAGGTTATTGCCAAAAATCCAAGTGAAGTTGAATTCCACCAGGCTGTTCACGAGGTGGTTGAGTCGTTGATCCCCTTTATTGAGGAGCATCCGCAATACAGCGAGGCCAAAATCCTTGAACGCATGGTTGAGCCCGAGCGCGTAATCCTTTTCCGTGTGCCCTGGGCCGACGACAAAGGCGAAGTGCAGATCAACAAAGGTTACCGCATAGAGATG
>CAYTUA010000144.1:0-3253 GCA_964440855.1 uncultured Lentimicrobiaceae bacterium | reverse complement strand
AAAATAGACTTTAGAAATCCTTGTTTCTTTTTAAGGACTTCCTTTGTAGACTTATCAAATGTTTGAATAAATTCTTTCAATTCATTAGTCATATTCTTTAAATCTTTACCAATGATTTTGTGAAAGTCAGTCTCTGGGATTTTTCTCAATTCATTTTCAGCCAAATCAATTGCATTGTCAAGTTTTTTGGCTTCTAATAATTCAGTCAGTTTATCAGCTAATTCAAAATTCATAGTCATTATGTATGTAGGGTCTGTTTTTTTTTAAGGTTGCCCATAACTTGTTTGTCTATTCACATTTATCGAATATACAGTACGGTATCTGTTGTGTATGTTCATGTTTTGTCGTTTATATTTCAAAGTCATTGAAGGGGTTTTTGATGTTTTTCAGGCTCTTCATGCTTACATGGGTGTAAATCTCCGTAGTGCGTGAACTTTTATGCCCAAGCAGCTCCTGTATATAGCGCAAATCTGTGCCTCCTTCAAGCAAATGCGTTGCTATGCTGTGGCGCAGGCAATGGACTGTAAAGTGATGTGGCTTCTTAATCCCTGTCATATACTTGTCAAAGATGTTTTGTAAACTGGTGGCTGAATAGGGCTGACCCGCGTGGACCCCTTCAATCAACCATATTTGCGGTTGCTGCTTTGTAATATAGGTTGCCATCATTTTTTCCAATTTTTCTGGCAAAGGCAACACCCTGTCTTTTTTGCCCTTGGAGTTGAAAATGCTTACTGTTTTTCGCTGGAAATCAATGGCGTTCAGCTTCAAATTTAGCAACTCGCTCTTTCTTAGCCCCAATCCGTAAATCGTGCTTAAGGCCATCTTATGTTTGGGGTTGCTAATGGAAGCCAACATGGCCTGAACCAATTCCAGGGGTATTACTTTGGGCAATGGACGCCCGGTCCGGGGTCGTTCGATGTCCTTTATATCAATTGGCATCCCGGTTGTGCGGCCATAAAACTTTTTGAGGGCACTGATGGTTTGGTTCTGAAAAGTGGAACTTAATCCATGCTTTAAAATGAAGTCGCTGTTGAAGGCGGTAATGTTTTCAATACTTATGTTTTCGGGAGGTATATCAGCAAAGTAGCCAAAAAAAACCTCCAACTGGTGTAGGTAGGTTTTTACTGTGTTTTCGCCAAAGCGGGCCTGTTGCATCCATTTTTTAAATACGTTTAGTTGGTCTCTGGTTGCAGGTGGTATGCGGTTTTTAATTTCAATGGTGTTGTATCGTTTATCAAGAGGTGTATCAGCCCGCTGCAATGGCTTGTTTTTTAAGGAAGCGTAATCAATATACGCATCTGGTTTCATGGCCGAAAAAAAGGTGCTCAATTCAAAATCATTTGAGGGCAGATACCAGCATTTCATTGCCGTGCTCCATCGGGCATTCGTTTTAGCCTTTACCGCATCAATCAATGGACGGTTGTAAGCAAACATAATTTTTACCACCGCTTGCTTTTGGTGGATTCCGTTTTCTAAAGTTATTGTTGGCTTTTCGCTCAAAGCTTGCTGTTGTTTTTTCAGCCTTAAAAATAAAACAAATTAAACAATGCTGCAAACTTTGGCTGCAACTTCTGGCTCACCATCCCCCACAGCTTCGCCACTTCAGTCCCATCCCAAGCAGGCCCTAACACACTTAAAAACATCACCCACAAGCACTTAGCTACTGGTATGGCTAAATAATGTGTAAAGTTAAAAAAGTGTTAAATATAAACAAGCAAAATAATATTATTTGTTATGAACAGGGTGTTCAGTTGGCAAGAGGGAGTTCAGTTTGCAAAGTGGGCAGTTGGCAAGGGGAGGCAAATAAGCAGTTGGCAAGGGGGCAGTTGGCAATGGGGGAGTTTGCAAGGGGCAGTTGGCAAGGGGAGTTGGCAGTTGGTCTCGTTGCTCGCAACGAGGTCAGTTGGCAAAGGGGATGATCTGTTGGTCCAGGAGCAAAAAGGAAAATTTTGCTTGTGGTCAATAAAAATCCCTGCTTTGGGCATGTTGAATTTGCGTGCATGCGCGCTGTTGTGCCCATCCATACAAGCCTTCCATATCCCTGCCAAAGCCGGCAATACCAGTATCCTATCCTACTGTACCACAATTTTCTGGCTGTAGCTGCCGCCTTCATGCCTCAGCTCAACCGCATACACACCGGGGCTGAGCCGGTCGGTGGCTATGCTTGTTTGGCTGTGGCTGATGTTTTGCCTGATCAAGAGCACACCTTTCAGGTCGCGCAGCATGAATTCAGCTTTGGAGATGCCTTCCGGCAAATGCAATACAAGCTGTTTCTGAACCGGATTGGGGAAGATAATCGGCAAGCTGTTTTCTGCAGCCATGGCGGGCAAGGCCGTGGTTTGCGACACCGCAATATTGTGTAAATAGAGGTTGTTTCCGTATTGCGTAAAGCTTTCAAAACGGAATTTGATATTGGCTTTTCCCAACCATTCCGACAGATCAATCAGGGTGCAGCGGGCACCGTATCCCTCCAGGCACCAGTCGGCAGGGGATTGGGGCACAAAAGGCTCGGCGGTGGGCTCGGCAGTTTCAAACGCACCCTGTCCGTCGGGCCCATTGGCAAAGATGCGCTGCCAGCTTTGGCCGCAGTCGTCCGAAATGCTTACGATCAATGAATCTTTCTGGTAGTAGAATTGGGCATAGGCATGCTCAAACGACAGGTAGGCATTTTCATAATCGCTCAGGTTGATGGGAGGCGAAATCATCATATCGCGGTTACCAAAGGAGGGATAGCCCCTGAAATTCATCCAGGGCACGCGCCTGCCATCGTTCAGCGTAATGAGGGACCAGGTAACGGCCCCACCGGGATTGATCACCGTCCAGCCGGCATCTTCCAGTGTGCTGTGGTTGAATCCGGCGAGGTAAGGCAGTTCATAGCCCCCAATCTTGATGTAGTTGGGAAGGGTGGTGGTATTTGTCCCGTTGTCATTGGTCACCGTCAGCGAAACGCTGTAATACTGATTGGCATCAAAACGGACCACGGGGTTTTGCGAAGTGGGGCTGCTGCCATTCACAAAAACGGCATCATCCGGTTCAAAGCTCCATTCCCAGCTGTCGGGGCAGTTGATGCTGGCATCCGAAAACTGCACCACCAGGCCGGGGCAGCCCACCGAGTCGGAGGCCGCGATAAAGGCTTCGGGAGCGGATGCCGGCCCAACAGTTACATAATCGGGCAGGGTGAGGGTGCTGCTGCCGTTGGGATTGCTTACGTTAAGGCTTACCGCATAGCTTCCTTCTGCATTATAAACGATGC
>CAYTUA010000143.1:0-3108 GCA_964440855.1 uncultured Lentimicrobiaceae bacterium | reverse complement strand
ATAAGGCTATTGCGGGTTTTTTATTGTATGGAAATTTTACTTGCTTTGTAAACCTATGAGTAGAATTATACTCTGGTTTATTGCAAAATAAGCTTTTTAACTTCCATTCCTTCAGGCGTTTGAATTACAAGCATATACATGCCCTTGGGCTGATTTGAAAGGTCGATCCTGACAAATTTCCCGTTCCACTCAAATTGTTGCAGCAGGGTACCGGTCATGCTATGCAATTTCAGGTTTACTTTCTCCCAATTGGCTGAACCTGTGTAGCTGATGTCAACCAAACCATTGGAAGGATTGGGCTTAACATTAAACTCATTTTTAGCTATTTCAGGGATACCAACAAAATAGTCATTTGAAAAAACAACCAGGTTACAGGCCACTTCGAGGATGGGGTTAAAGCCATCATCACAATCAGCACAAGTAACACCGGTAACGCAGTCGGGATGATTGGGATGGCAAAAATCAACATAATCTTCAAAAAATCTGTATTGCAGGTTCACATTTCCTGTTGCCACAAAAGGGCTCATATCAAAATCGAACCAAGGCGCAATGGAGCCGGGGCACCAGCCAGCCCTGTTGTGGAACCAGGTACCGTTTTGGGGCTGGCAGCCGTCGGGATTGGGGTTGCATACGTTCCAATTGTGTTGTGTAAAGGTTTCTGCCCCATTCACCCATACATGGTGGGTTGCATTGTAAAACTCTGCTGCATTGCCTGTATTTAGGTTGCCCCAGCCATGTCCTGTAGCCACCAGCTTCAGTTTGGCTGCATCTGTATTTACCGGAAATTCAAAATCCCAGGGCTCGACAGGTTGCATATTTGCATAATCTCCAAAGGGATAGGTATCTTTCCACACCTCAATGATGCTGCTGTAGAGGTAAGCAGGTGCGCCCTGACGGTAATTCAGGTTGAGTTTGTATTCGAACCCATTGTCGAGTGTAACGCAATTGAAGCGGAAGCTCACTTTGCCATTCAGAATAGAAATATAATCGGTAAGATCAATGGTGTGCGAGCAGGCAACTCCATAAGGGGTAATATACCTAATGATTTCCAACCAGCGGCCATCATGGCCTTTGGCATCGATACTGGCCAGGCGATCCCATTCGCCGCATCCACCTGGAGGACAGCTAACCTCCAAGGAAGCTATTACCTGATCAAAAGCCCCCAGAAAAGAAGGCAATTCTGCTTCAACTGTTATAGAAGGCGTTGCTGTGTTCAGCCAGACCCCTTCGGCAGCGGTTACTTCCATATTAGCCGCTTGCGGAACGATATTGATATTTACCGGGCGCGAGGCTGTCGCCCCAAAATTGTTTGTAGAAAGTATTTCGATGGTATAGTTTCCATAAGATGGGGGTGTCCACCAGGCTGTGTAATGCCCATTGCGGTGGTAATCGTGGCCATAAATTGTTTCACCATCTACCACAAACCGCACATTGGTGACAGAAAACAGCTCAGGGTATTCAATTTCGGCATAGGCCGCCAATTGTATTTGCGAAAGTGAAGGCACCAGTACATCGCCGGCCAGCGGATGCCTGGCGTCAATATCCGGGACATTCAGATTGGGGTCAACCACCATAAAGTTGTTGGTGATGGGCTCTGCCGGATCGTAAAAATCATCACCGGGCTGCGTTGCCACGATGCTAACCTGTCCGGGCTCTCCAGTAAGGGTGACAATATTGCCATCAACAGAAGCAGGTCCTGCAACCACTTCAAAGATAACTTCTAAACCAGAGCTGGCAGTTGCTTCAATTTCGAAGGGCTCATCTGTTGTAAGGTGATTGGGTATCTGCGGAAATGAAATGGCCTGATAGCCTTCATCAATAGTTCCATTGAAATTGGATGTTTCGCCGATCAGGGCAAAATTCATCAATTCGGCATCCCTTTCGCCAGTACCTGTTTTGCTGATCAGGTGTGTGATTGAGGTATTGTCGCCACCGGGTATGCCCTGGTTGAATTTGTAATAGAGTTGCAAACCATCCTCAGTTCCTGTTAGCTCATCTTCCATCATATCCTGAATCTCTTGTTGCGAAAGAGCTTTGCTCCAAGCAGATACTTCGTCCACACGACCGCCGTAAACAAAATTGAATCCGCCCAAAATGCTTTTACCAATGCCAAAAGGCACATTTTCGCCCACAAAGGAACCCGATGCCGGATTACTACCAACTAAAAAGCCATTGACATAGAGTTTGACGGCACTGCCATCATACACCCAGGCAAAGTGCTGCCAAACCTGCGGAATGGCCGTATTGGCAGGCGAAACATATTCATGCAAGCCTGTAGTAGTCAGCAAGCGGCATTCCATCACACCATTATTGAGCTGAATCATATAAAACTCGCCTGTACCGGAACCAATGCGGAATCCCATATACCCCTGACCATATGCAAGTTCATCAGTATAGAACCATCCGGTGATGGAAATTTCATTATTCCCGGAAAAATACTGTGATGCATTTTCCAGCAGCACAAAATCATCCTCCCTGTCAAAATGCAGGTATTGGTTGGTTTGCGCCAAAGTAAAAAAAGGCTGCATAAAGAGCAAAACAATAAGCAGCATTTGAATTTTAAGCGTAAGATTTTTCATAAGACGTTGGTTTAAGGTTATTTAAAATTACAATGATTCTTTAGATTAGGGCACCCACCACAATTTCACATGTGGATCGTCTCCTCCTTGCCGTGCAACCGCTTCGGCCCAATTGGCGGTATTGTGTTCAGTTTCGGAAGGGGGATAGGGCAATCGAAAATGATTGATCGGATCACCTTCGCGGGGTGTAAGGCCTGTGCGACGGGCCAGGGCATAGGACTCGGTTGGTTGTCTGAAGGCATCGAGCCACCATTGGGTATAAATGAATTGTAGTTTTTCTTCATCTGTAGTTGCATTCCAGAATCCGAAATTGGCTTGCACTGTGGCTGAATTCAGGTGTTGCGGGATGCTGACCATATCTGTAAACAGCATGCCCGACATGGGCAAACGGCTGTTCGAAGCTGTGCGCCTCCACCACTCCACCGAAGAGTTGATTCCGTTAAAGTATTCAATTTCAGCCTGCATCCTGTCTTGGGGAACCCCTATCCCTTTCCAATAGGCTTCTGCAAGCAGGAAGTGGGTTTCGGCT
>CAYTUA010000142.1:0-7710 GCA_964440855.1 uncultured Lentimicrobiaceae bacterium | reverse complement strand
CGCGGCTCAATTAACCAGCTGGGCTATTCTACCCTGGTCCAATAGGTGGTGCGACCCAACAAGGACACCCCAATATATCCCCTGATTTTCAATTTGTCTTTTTCCGCAAAAGTCATATAGCAACTATAGGTTTTACCATTATTTGGGTCGTAAATCTCGCCACCTTCCCATTCGTCATCACCGTCGAAAGTGAAGCCTTTTAATATTTCGAGGCCCATCAGCGGTTTCTTTTTCAACTCATCGTCGGGGTTGTTTTTGTCAAGCTTGGCTTTACCGGTATCATCGTCAATCGGGTTTTTGAGCCAAACCAGTTTGCCATAAATCTTACCGTTTCGCTCAAACATTTCAACCTGGGCATCTTCCTCCTGGTTGAGCCATTTTCCAAGGATATCGCCTTTTTTGTTTTGTGAAAACAACAAGCTGAAAGGTATCATGAGCAACAAGCTCACTAAAATGGATTTTCTGATTACATTCATTGTGTCTTTTTTTTTGTTAGTACATAATCTAAACTATCAGGGGGCTAAGATAAATATTTACTTCAAGCAAAAGCAAATTTGACAAACACCCACTTCGCAAATCGGCTTTTTGTACATTTGCGCAAAATTATACCCCCATGAAAAACAACAGTATTACCCGCTTTATTATCGCTATCGTATTGTTCTCAGGTATATTTGCCTGTTCTTCAAGCCCAACGGATAAACTCATCGGTACTTGGCGGGCTGCTGATGTGGTGGCCGCATTTGATGAGCAAATTGCAACTCCCGAAATGTTGAAGCAGGTTATCCAGGTTGAAAAGCAATTGTTTTTCAAGTTTCAGAACGATTCCATGATGAATATCCATACCATGGACCAAACCCTGAAAGCCTATTGGTTCTTTGATGAAGAACGTGGAAGAATTGATTACCGATTTGCTGAAATGGCTTCATCAATAAGCGAATTGGGCATTTTCAAAGTTGGGAAATCTAGGTTTCGTAGGCTTATTATTGGTGAACCCCTTAAAAAGTTAGTTACTTCTGAACCTGATGAAATTAAGGCTGAATCGCAAACAGCATTGGGGAAACTAACCATCACTTACCGGAAAGAATAAATGTAGTTTTTTCAGGGTTCTGATACGCCCTCTTCCACATCCATATCAAGACTATAGAGCAGTGCTTCCATTTGGCGCAACAAATCGCGCTTGTTTTTATTGGGCGCATATACGTATCCCTCAACCGTTAGCAAATTGCCTGTTTTCGGGTTTACGATGGTATATGAAAGGAAGGGGCCTCCCATAAAATCGCCAATCACTAGCCACATGCCACGCATTTCGACAGCAAAATCAGCAACAAACTGATCGGTTCGCCAGGTTACAGGTGGAATAAATTGCTTATCGGTTGACATGAAGGAGCCCTGCACTGGCCCGGGTATGTGCTTTGCAACAATGGAATCGCGAACAGCAAGCAACCGCGACCTGCTTAAATCAGATGTATCGCGATATGGCGTGTGCCAAGCCATAATGGCCTGGCTCAGGTCGGCTGTTTCCTTGCGTATCCAGATAAAGCCATCTGCCTTTTTAGCCATAAAAAAACCTTCCGGAATCAACATGCTAATACCCATATGCGTTCGGAGCTCTTCCATCAGGCTGGCTTTGGCTGTTGGTCTGAAAATATTCATCAAACGCTCCCTTTCGGCACGATCGAACAATATACGAAACCCTTCTTTGTTTTCATCAAAAGCCTCAAGCCATGAGGCCGCGTCGGGGGCATTTATTTTGATGACCCTTTGCGGTTTCGCCCACAAATTATTCCGGGTTTCAACAAAAGCCTCTTTGAGTTTGCTATCATTTTCAACAATGATTATGTTGCGGTGTTTTTTAAACATATCCGAAAGCTTGTCAACGGTGATATGCACCAGCTTGTACAAAGGTTCGTCCTGCGGGAGCCCATACTGAAACTGCCCGAAATAGTCCCTGACAGCCTCCCCTTGAGGACCGTCCCATTGGCTTTGGTTCTGTGTTACCACGAGAATTTCAGAGGTTGCCCCTACCGAGCGGGGTTCGCGGCGTTCGGGGCTTTCGCATGCAAACAATCCACAAAGCGAAAGAAACAGGATAAATAAAGAGATTTTCGATTTCATTGTGTGTGCCGATTTGGTTTCAATAGTGAAACGAATTTACAAAGAAAAATCGTATCTATTCTAAAAAGTTATTAGGGTTTGAATCCTGTGTGTGACCAATTTCTTGGTTGAATGGGCTATACAATAGAAACGGGCAATATCAGCCAACGCGCGCTATCCGCAATTTTTGCCCCGGCTTGATGCGTGAGGTGTTGCCCAAATTGTTGAGCCTTTTAATTTGCTCTACAGTTACCCCATCATAAGCACGGGCGATATCCCAAAGGGTATCTCCTGATTTAACGGTGTGAATCATAAATTTACCTTCCACTTCGGCTTTTTGGGAAGAAGCACTTTCGGGAGGATAAACCCTCAATTTTTGGCCTATTCGAATAACCGAACCCGATATATTGTTCCATTCCCGCAGGTCGGTTACCGACGATTTATAGCGTTGGGCGATAAGTCCCAATGATTCACCTCTTTTCACTGTGTGGTAAGTAGCTGTTGATGAGCGTTGCACCGGAGCTGCACCTGTTTGTGTGGCGGGTGTTCCCGAGCTGTATACCGTAAGCCTTTGGCCCGGATAGATTGTGTTGGAGCGCAAATTGTTCCAGGCTTTAAGCTGGCTCACACTCACCCTGTAGCGTTTGGCAATCAATCCCAGGTTTTCGCCACTGCGCACCCTGTGCACACTTTGTTCGCTCACATCTTTTATTTGCGACAACAGCTTTTCTTTTTCAATCCCCTTTTTTGTTTTAAAGGCATACAGCTCTTGTTCATTATTCAGAAAAGGCCCTATGTAATCCATGGGGATTCTTATAAAATAAGGATTCTCGGGGCTTGCCGGAATAATTTCGCGCTTATATTGTGGATTGAAAAATTTCAGGTCGGCTATGGGTATGCCAAGCATTTCATGCAATTGATCAAACGATAGTACTTCGCGCACACTCACGGTATCGGTACCATACATCATCATCCCGGGATGCAGGGGGTAAATATTGTGTTCAGGAGCATGGTTCATCACATAGTTTACGGCAATAAAGGCGGGCACATAGCTACGTGTTTCG
Source organism: uncultured Lentimicrobiaceae bacterium (assembly GCA_964440855.1). Classification (GTDB taxonomy): domain Bacteria; phylum Bacteroidota; class Bacteroidia; order Bacteroidales; family F082; genus CALAZZ01. The sequence goes on along the minus strand of CAYTUA010000142.1, from coordinate 4,552 downwards.
CGCGGTAAGAATGGCCATACAGCCCAATAGTCGCGAATACCGCCTGCCCTTCTGATGGCACGGTTTACATTGCCTGCCCCTGCATTGTAGGCCGCCAGCACCAAAAACCAGTCTTCATAAATATTGTACAGATCGCGCATATGTTCAGCAGCAGCTACAGTTGCTTTATAAGGGTCGTGCCTGTCGTCAACCAACGAAGTTACCCGCAAATTATACACCTTGCCTGTGCCATACATAAACTGCCACAAGCCACGGGCACCCATATGCGAACCTGCTGTAGGGTTTAAAGCTGATTCAATCACTGCCAGGTATTTCATTTCCAGGGGAATGTCATAACGGTCAAGCACCTCTTCAAACATGGGGAAATACACATGCGACAGCCCCAGTATGCGCTGCGTTAATTCCCGCCGGCGCATGGCATAAAGCTCAATAAAAGACTTTACCTGACTGTTGTAAACCAGTTCTATCGGGGTTTCCCTGTTGAGCAGGGCAATACGGTGCTTATATATTGAATCATTATAAGTTGGAACAAAATCGGGTTCGAATTCATAATTGCTGTAGAGGGCTGAATCAATCAAAAGCACTTTCTGATCAAAATAATGAATGCGAATAAGGCTGTCAAGCATGCGTACCACAGGCGAATCATCTATAAATAAGGCGGATGAATCGGCAAGTAGCACTTCCTCCGAAAGTTGATACAAAGAATCAGCTTCGTTTTGGTTCGTGTACAAACTATCAGCTGCAGGAGCTTCGTCAACCGTTTGTGAATGAAGTTGTAGCACAAAGACTGTGCTCAAAAATAAAGTAAGGAATAACTTGTATGTCATTTGTTTACTAATCATATGAAATATATGGGTAAATGTAATCAACGGCAAAAGTAATGCAAAAAGTATGGATAGACGTTGAGGCTTACAAAATTCGATCAACAAGCTAAGGTTAATAGCACTTCTGTTTTAAGCTTGTCATTAAAAGAAAGGCTATATTTCAGCAATTGCCCTGTAAATGATTTATATTTGTAGCTGTAAAGCAAAAATTCACATGCTCTCAAATAAGATTAAAGAACTGGCTGCCCGTTATTATCAGGAAACGGTGAGTTTAAGACAGCAATTGCACCAGCATCCCGAGCTTAGTTTTCAGGAAAAAGCCACTGCCTCGGCCGTGTCGGTTAAGCTCAGCGAATATGGTATCGAACATGCTACCGGTGTTTCCGGACACGGCATAGTAGCACATATCCGAGGCCGCTTGCCCGACACCGCTTGCCTGGCCTTGCGGGCTGAGCTTGATGCTTTGCCCATTCAGGAAACCAATACACACAAATATTGCTCACAAAACCAAGGCGTTATGCATGCATGTGGTCATGATGCCCATATGGCCATGCTGCTTACCGCTGGCAGGATACTGAACGATTTGAACCAACATTTTGAAGGGACCATAAAACTGATTTTCCAACCTGCCGAAGAAGTTCTTCCTGGCGGGGCACTGGGCATCATTGAATCAGGTGCCCTGCTCAATCCCGATGCCAAAGCCATGATTGCCCAGCATGTGCTGCCCACACTTGAAAGTGGGAAAATAGGTTTCAGACCGGGGGCCTTTATGGCTTCAGGCGACGAAATCAATATACGGGTAAAAGGCCGTGGGGGACATGCTGCCATGCCCGACCAAATAAATGATACAGTGCTGGTTGCTGCCCAGATCATTGTAAATCTGCAACAAATCGTAAGCCGATTGGCACCACCCTCCATCCCAACGGTGCTGTCGTTTGGTCGCGTTCAGGCAAACGGCTTGCACAATATCATCCCTGATGAAGTGCTGATTCAAGGCACCTTCAGGACTTTTGATGAAAAATGGCGCAGCAAAGCCAAAGAACACATCATTAATATAGCTACACATACAGCAGCGGCAAGTGGCGCCAAAGCTGAAGTTTTGATTGATCATGGCTATCCTTTTCTGGTGAACGATATTGCGCTTACACAAATCGCTGCCGAAGCTGCCAGGGTTTATGCAGGCCCAGAAAATGTGGTGGAGCTCGAACAACGCATGACCACTGAAGATTTTGCCCATTACGCCCAACATATGCCTTCATGCTTTTATCGGCTTGGCACTGGAAACACAAACAAAGGCATTTCGGCTGGTTTGCACAGCTCAAACTTCGATATCGACGAAAGCAGCCTGGAACTGGGTTCAGGCCTGATGGCATGGATTGCACTGGAGCAGCTGAGGCAATTGCAATAATATACTGATTGTTCTGTTATTCACTTTATAACACCGAAACGTCATGATCGTAAACGAAAAGTCATATCAAACTGTGTGGATGGAGGGAAATTCGGTGATGATGATCAATCAGAACCTGTTACCTTTCGAATTTGTAATTCACGAGTGCAAAACATATTGGGATACCTGCATGGCCATCACCGATATGACCATCAGGGGTGCAGGTGCCATTGGAGCAGCAGCCGGATATGCCATGGCGCAAGCCTATCTCGAGGCACCGGCCGACGATCTTGAGCCTTTTGTTGAGGAAGCACGCAGTGATATTGAAGGCACAAGGCCAACAGCGCGCAATCTTTTTTATGCTGTGGAAAGGGTATTCGAAGCCGGTAAAATTTCTGCTGAAAATGCAAAAATTGAAGCCCAGAAAGTTGCCCTGCAAGACACGGAAGATACGCGCAACATTGGCCGCTTTGGTAACGAATTGATGAAAAAAAGCAGCCGCATCCTTACGCATTGCAATGCCGGCTGGTTGGCATTTGTTGACTATGGAACTGCATTGGCCCCTATCTATACTGCCCACAAAGAGGGCAAGGATGTGTTTGTGTATGTGGACGAAACCCGGCCGCGCAGCCAGGGTGCCAGGCTAACAGCCTGGGAATTGTTAAATGAACATGTACCCCATGTCATAATCCCCGATAATGCCGCCGCCTCCCTGATGATGCAGGGCAAAATCGATATGGTGATCGTCGGAGCCGACCGCATTGCACGCAATGGCGATGTGGCCAATAAAATTGGCACCCTCGGACGTGCTATTCTGGCCTATACTTTTGATATCCCATTTTATGTGGCAGCCCCTTCCAGCACTTTTGATGGCGATTGCCGCAGCGGAAAAGAAATTGTTATTGAAGAACGCTCCCCCGATGAGGTACTCTATCAGGATGGCGTAGATGCCAATGGCAACAAACTCAGGCTCTTGGTTTGCGCCCCCGGGGCAACAGCCTACAACCCGGCTTTTGACATCACGCCGGCAAAATATGTTACCGGATTTATAACCGAAAAAGGCATGGTGGCACCTCGCACCAATTCCATCATGGCCCTGCTAAAGCAAGTGAACAATGGATAGCACAAAACCCTGGAAAAAAGAAGTGGCCTACTTTATGAGGCGGTTATATAAACGCGGACTTACAACTACCTCAGGTGGCAATATCAGCTTACGCCTGTCGGACAATGTTTTTCTGGTCACGCCCTCACAAACGGACAAAGGCCGCATGAAAGCAGATGAGGTGGTCAGGGTGGATAGAAAAGGCCGGAAACTAAGTCAGGGTTCGAATCCAAGTATGGAAACAGCTCTGCACCTCGCTATATACCGCCAAAGGCCAGATATAAATTGCATTGTGCATGCACACCCTCCCTTTTCAACCTCCTTTGCAGCGGCACGCAAAAATATCAATACAGCTATTATAGGCGAAGCCTATGCCATTGTTGGCAAGCCAGTAGTGGCTGAATATGCACTGATGGGAAGCACTGCACTTGCCGAAAAAATGGCCGAAGCAGCAACCATTGCCCAAGTAATCCTGATGGCCAATCATGGTGTGATGGCGCTTGGAAAAACCCTGCTCGAAGCCTTCGACCGGCTGGAAGTGCTCGAAAATTGCGCCCGTATCGAACTGGCCACAAAAGCTATCGGTGATGCCATACCGCTTGGAAAGTCTGATTTGGAAGCTATTGAAGACCTCATGAAAACGAAAATATGATCGAAATACCTGTAATAAACATAAACGACATTATTAAAATTCCAAGATTTGGCCTGGGCACCTGGGAAATGGGCGGACGCATGCAAGCCGACTTTTCTGAAGATAAAAAATGGGTGAAAGCCATGGAGACGGCAATCAACTATGGCATCAGGCATATCGACACCGCCGAAATGTATGGCAAAGGCCATAGCGAAGAACTGGTGGGGCAAGCATGCCGCGGTTTCAGTAGAAAAGAACTGTTTATTACCACCAAGGTTTCGGGTGAAAATTTGCACTTTGATGCTGTTTTAAAAGCAGCAGAAAACAGCCTGAAACGGCTCCAAATGGATTATATTGACTTGTATCTGCTGCACTGGCCAAACCCCAATGTGCCCCTGCACGATACCATGAAAGCCATCAACCAACTGCTGGATCAAGGTGTTATCCGAAGTTTTGGACTTAGCAATTTTCCTGTAAAGCTGATGCATGAAGTGATGCAGCTAACCCCCCATCCTATTGTTACCAATCAGTTGGAATATAACCTGTTCACTCGAAACAATGCCTCCTATACCCCCGATGTGGAAAAAGTAATTTTGCCCTTTTGCATC
>CAYTUA010000141.1:0-7968 GCA_964440855.1 uncultured Lentimicrobiaceae bacterium | reverse complement strand
CACCAAATGGTCTGGAGACCAAGATGGGATCGCCTGCTTTGAGAGTTGCGAGCTGTCCACTCAGCACACCATCGGGTTTTATATTGAATAAAATGGACAATTCGGGCTCGTCTTTGCCGCTGCAGATGCTGTATAGCCTTGCAGCTATATCGTGCGATAGCGATACGCCAACCACCTGGCCTGGCAAAAACTCATGTTTTCGATCGATGCGCAGAACAAATACATCCCTGGCAATTTCGTCTACGGCAGTCACCAAGCGCCTTTCCAGGGGAAGTTTTTTAATAAAACCTGACAAACCAGTATCCATGCAATTAAATTTTTGCAAAATTAAGTTAATAAATGGCGCACTGCTTACAAGCAGGCAGTTAGCTCTTTTGCAGATGGGCTAACAAATCATCAATTTCATTTACAGGCATTTGACAGCCTTTGTGGTCACAAAACCAAAATTGTAATTTTTCAGCTAAGGGCTTATCCGAAACAGCTGGGATGGCAGAATCACCTTCGGAAGCAGCTGTAAGCATAGAGCCTGGCACACTACGGCGCAATTGTTTGTTCGCTTCATGGGCTCCTGGTCCGCGCACAATTATAAGGGCTTGCTGCTCCAACAGCATGAGGGCTTGTGCCCAATGCGTGAAACCTGACGGATGCTTGATCATGACATCTTTTTGTGAATCGATCATTTTCTCAGCTTTTTTCAAGTAGGGAGTGTCTTCAAACAAAATCCCCAACTTCGCCAATGCCATGCACATAGCTGCATTCGACGAAGGGATTACATTGTCATAAACCTCGCGCGGGCGCACGGCCAGATCACTTTGTCCAATTGGTATAAAATCAAACAAGGACATCTTGCTGTCGTAAAAGTTTTTAACAACATATTCCGTCAATTCCTTCGCCAAAAGCAAGTGGGATTCTTGGGATTCATTTTGGTAAAGATGAATCAATGCGTTAATCATCAAGCTATAATCATCAAGAAATGCAGGTATTTTTGCTTTTCCATTTTTCCATGAGCGATATAATCCGCCATCGTTTTGTCGCATTTCCTTTAAAATGAAATCGACGGTATGCCCTGCTTGTTTCAGCCACTTTTTTTCGCCAAAAACTTCATAAGCACTCAATAAGGCACTAATTTGAAGGGCATTCCACGAAAGCAAGCGTTTGTCGTCAAGCGCTGGGGCAATGCGTTTTGAACGATAGTTGAGCAATTTTTTCTTTGCGTATTCAAGTTTTTCATTAAAAACAGAAACTTCCATCTGATGCCGTTTGCAAAATGCGTTTTTCTCTTCTGGAACAACCAATACATTCAAACCATCTTCCCAAAGGGCTTCTTTGTCAATACCAAAGTACTCCCCAATGAGGGCTGCATCCTCACCCAGCACTTCTTGAAATTCTGATTTTGTCCACACATAGTATTTACCTTCAACACCTTCGCTATCGGCATCGAGTGCGCTGTAAAAGGCGCCTTCGGGGCCCATCAGGCTTTTCATTAGAAAGCCGATGCTGTCGTGCACAACCTCTTCGTACAATGGCTTTTGATAAAAACGATAAGCTTCGGCATACAAACCTATTAATTGCGCATTGTCATAAAGCATTTTCTCGAAATGGGGTATATGCCAGCGTTCGTCCACGGCATATCGGGCAAAGCCACCGCCAATTTGATCGTAAAGTCCTGATGTAGCCATTTTATCCAGCGTTAGTTCAACATGCTTGAGCAAATCGGCATCATCATGTTGCATGCCCATCATAAAGGGGAGCCGAAGGCTGTCGGGCATAGGAAATTTAGGGGCTCCCATATTGCCTCCATAACGAGGGTCGAAGCTTGATTTGTTTTTCTCCACCATCGCTTTCAGCAGGCTGAGGTTGTCCATTGCGGTGGATTTTGCCACAGTTTTTTGAGTGTTTTTAAGGGCTTCAACCAATTGGTCAGCCTGGCCATAGAGGTCTGATGACTGCGCATCCCAAAGTGAGGCGATTTGCTGCAATATCGATTTCCATTGCTCTTTACGAAAATAAGTGCCGCCCCACACCGGACGTCCATCGGGCAAGGCAAAACAATTGAGCGGCCATCCTCCTCGCCCGCCCATCAGTTGTATTGCCTCCATAAAAAAATGATCCACATCAGGTCTTTCTTCACGATCAACTTTGATGCATACAAAATGCTTGTTCATAATTTCGGCAACGCCAACATCTTCAAATGACTCGTGCTCCATCACATGGCACCAATGGCAGGCCGAATAGCCAATGCTTACCAGCATCATGCGGTTTGATTGGCGCGCAAGCTTCAGGGTTTCGTCATTCCAGGGATGCCATTCTACCGGATTGTAGGCATGTTGCAGGAGGTAGGGGCTATTTTCGTGTTTTAGCTTATTGGGTGATTTTGTCATGGCATTGATTTTTAGTATTATTCTGTAAAAAAGCTTTGTCTGCTTATGGGTCAGCTTGAGCCCTTATCAAATGACAACAAGCGCTTATGAATTGTTCACAGCATGTAGTGACTTGTATGAATGTCTGCAGTTATCAGCTTTAATGACTTTGCTTAAATATATTAACAGAAAAAAGCTGATATTTATCGTGTGGTTCGCCCGGATTTCTTTTCTGTTTCCTTTTCCGGTTCAGCTGTGGAAATCCCTTCTGGTTTCCACAAAAAAATATCTTCTTTGGTCATAGGCCGCCATTCTTCAAGCCATTGAAAGCCGCGCAATTTGCGCTCGCTTTCAGGCAGGTCGGGTTTGGGGTACATCACCTCATTTGGCAATTGCATATACTTGATACCGACCACCTGGTTATCTTCCATAAAAATGATCATATTGCTCGAAACAGCCAGATTGATGCCAATAAGGGTGCCGTCTTCCTCGCGCACCCAATAAATGGTTTGGGCATTTCCATCAACGAGAACCCTGGATAACTCTCCATTGCTGAAATAGCCCACCATATCCTTGCCTTTGATTTGATTAAAGCCTTCGATGGTGTCTTTTGAAATTATAAATGCCGAACCATACATAATGAGCGAATCGAGTTGGTTGTTCACCACCGCCAGATGGATGGAGTCAGCAGAAAGCTGGTTTTGGTCTGACCACAGGACTGGCTTGCTGTACATCCGTATAGTAGAATCGGCCATATGATAAACCAATGAGTCGCATTTTCCCTGCATATCATTGCGAAACATTTTAACGCGATAGTAGGCCAGCATACTTTTGGCCTTGCGGTTGTCATCAAAATTTAGAAACAGCGTATCCGAATGAATAAACAGTGAATCGCCCTGATCATAGTTAATGGCCATGGGCATTTGGGTAACATACGATATGCCTTGGTCTTCCCACATGCGGCTGATGCCGCCTTTGATGAGCATTTTGTTGGTAGTGTCAGTGATTACCACTTTGCCAAAGCCTTCGCCATAGCTTGTGCTGCGATCATAAAAAAGGGTGTCGGCTGTGATGGTTTGCTCCATGCTTTCGATTCGGGCACGCTTAAAAAGGTGCGCATGGTCCTTTTTGGTGTCGTACCAGCCATATTCCAGGTAAATGGTGTTTTCTTCGCCGCGGATTACGGTGGGGCCATAAAACCAGGCTATCTCTGATATATTGTTATAAACCATGGTGTCGGAATAGGCAGTATAATCAGGGCTGATAAGTTCCACGTCCTTGCGGAAATAAAACTCTTTGAGGTCGGTTTGGTAATAGCCTTTAAGGCTTTTTAAAACATTGTCTTCATTGGTTATTTGGCCGCGATTGGGATAGGTGGCCAACTTTGTAATGCGGTTATAAATAAGATAATCGGTTTCGAGCAGGGTTTTGTCGTCGATGAGTTTTACATTATCAAACAACTCGGCAACACGTGTATCGCTGTTGTATTTCAGTCGGTCGCCATAAATATCAAGGCTGTCGCTAACTTCGATATGTACATTACCAAAAGCCTCAAAATGACGCGTTTTTTCGTTCATATAGGCACTGTCGCAATAAAACATGGTGGAGTCCTGCCGCATGATAACATCTCCGATCAAACGTTGGATGTCGCGGCCCAGCCGGATATCATAATCCGCTTTTCGTGCCTGTTCAATATGGATAACAGTTCGCTGTTGGGCAAGCAAAGTGCTTGCAAACAAGGCAATAAGGACAAATACAATCAGTTTTTTCATAAATGATTAGCTGGCACAAAAGTACGCAAAACAGTAACTGCTCAATACATGGTCTATTATGCGATGTCCTTTTGTTTAATCAATTCGTCGTTTGTATTTTTTCGCCTTTCAAAGTACTTTCAGTTATCATATAGATGTTGTTGAGCTAGTTGGCTGAGCCAGGAACCCTATAGGTGCATCCCCCAATTTAGAAACATTATATGCAGTTTCCACCGCAAAAATTCCCTAATTTTGATGGTTTCATTTTTACCTGAAAAAGCTGAGCGTACATGGACAATTCCTTTAATCCACAGGCAAATTACGAAGCCACAAAAAAGAAAGCCCTTTATGTTGAACGCCGCGAGGCCACACAAGAAACCTACGACCGCATTGGGTTTATGTCGGGTTTGGAGGTGCACCAACAATTGCTAACCAAAGAAAAACTGTTTTGTCATTGTCCGGCAGGCATTTACAACCGTCACAATGATTATGACGCAGAGATTGTTCGCCATATGCGCCCTACCCTCAGCGAATTGGGCGAATACGATGGAACTGCCCTGATGGAATTCAAAACACGCAAAAACATCATCTACCGCATCAAGAACGAAACAGCGTGTACTTACGAAGTGGACGATACGCCCCCTTTTCCCATCAACCGTGAAGCCCTGAATATAGCCATAGAAATATCCCTGTTATCAAAATTGAATATCGTTGGCGAAGTGCATATCACACGCAAGCAATACCTTGACGGAAGTATCCCCACCGGCTTTCAGCGAACAGCCATTATCGGTGTAGAGGGTGAAATTCAATTGAAGAACAAAAAAGTCCGCCTCATCCAGTTAAGTATTGAAGAGGATTCGTGCAGGGAGATTTCGGATGTGGGCCATGTAAGGGTATATAAAACCGACAGGCTTGGCATGCCACTTATCGAAACGGTAACTTATCCCGATTGCACGAATCCTGATGAAGTACGCGAGGCTTGCGATTACATCCGTTTTTTGAACCGCAGTACCAATAAAGTTAGAACAGGCATAGGGGCAGGCCGTCAGGATGTGAATGTAAGCTGCAAAGGTGGCACCCGTGTGGAAATTAAAGGGGTAGCTCACACCAAATGGATACCCGAACTTACCCATAACGAAGCTTTCAGGCAATGGTGCTTGCTGCTGATACGCGATGAATTGGTAAAACGCATTGGAAAAAAGCCCGATTGGAAAATCGAACACCAGCGCATCAACCCGATTGATCTTAATTTTACTTATGCACCAATTCTTAATGCCACTGACAATAAACAGGATTTGTTGCTGGTAAAATTGCCTGGTTTTAAAGGCATTCTTTCGCATTTTACACAGCCCGGCCAGTGTTTTGCCAACGAAATAAGCGATCGCCTGAAAGTGATTGCCTGTTTGGAAAAGCCCAATATGGTGCATGCCGAATCTTTCGATTCTGAACTAAGCCAAAATGATTGGGAGAAGCTGCACAGTATGGCAAAGGCAGATAGAAACGATGCCTTGATGTTGTTTTGGGCACAGGAAGAAGACATTCAGACTGCATTGGAAACCATCGAAGAGCGCTGCCAAATGGCTATTGAGGGTGTGCCCAACGAAACCCGGAAAAGTTTGCCCGATGGCACCACCATCTTTGAGCGCGTATTGCCCGGTGCCGACCGCATGTATCCTGATACCGATTCGGCTCCCATTCCACTGATAGATGAGGAAATTGAAAGCATGCGGGCACATATTCCGGAAGATATTATTGACCGGTATCACCAACTAAAAAAATGGGGCGCCCCGGAGGATACTTATACTTATATTTTTAGTAAGAACCTGTTTCCGCTGATTCAAAGCATTGTCAATGAATTGGATGTTGACCCCGTATATTGTGCTACCTTTTTTGGCCACAAGCTGAAGCATATTGAAGGGCAAATAAAACCGACGACTGCATTTAATTATAAAACGATTTATGCGCTGTTCCGCTTTTTGAACCAAAAGGGGCTCAAACACAAATTGGCTGAGAGAATGCTGCCTTTCATCTATCAATATCCCAAAATGGAGTTTGAATCGGTGCTTACCAATATGAAGTTTAAAAGCATTACCAAAGCTGATATTCTGGCAAGGATACCTTTTTTAAAGGAGAAATTTTTAGAGTCGGCCCCTCCCGCAAAGCACCACCTGGCAAAGGATTGGGTGATGGGACAGTTGCGGAAGATTGCGCTTGGAAATATATCCCTGACAGAACTTTACAGCCACATTGATAACAATAAGTAATTCATTATGAAAAGATTAATTATTATTGCCAGCTGCATGCTTCTTTTTGGTTTGCAGTCAAAATCACAAAATTTCCTGCCCGGTGACCCAGCATTGGATTCGCTTGTTGCAGTGTATGTTGATTATGTTAATCCCGATAGCATTCAATCCTATATGCAAAGTCTGGAGGATATGGGTACCCGTTTTTGCCTGGCCAACAACCGCCGCGAAGTTGCCGAATGGATCAGGGATAAATTTATCAGTTTTGGCTATGAGGACAGCAAACTGGACAGTTTCCAGTTAAACACTTCGTATAGTGGTAGTTATTATCAAACCTGGCAGTACAATGTGGTGAGCACTTACGAGGGGCACAGCTATCCTGATCAGGTTTATATCCTTGGTGCACATCATGATGCTATTGTGCCCAGCTCTAGCAATCCTTTTGTAATTGCCCCGGGTGCCGATGACAATGCCAGTGGCGTTGCCGGTGCACTGGAGATTGCCCGAATCATGAAAACATACAATTATGTTCCTGAATCTACCATCAAATTCGTGACTTTTGCTGCCGAAGAACTAGGACTTCATGGTGCATGGGCTTTCGCCAACAAAGCCTATTTCACCGGCATGGATATTAAGATCATGCTCAACAATGATATGATCAGCTATTGCACTTTGCCCGAAAGCCAATGGACCATTCAAATTCAAAAATATCCCAATTCGCAATGGGTGACCAACCTGGCCAAATACATGATCGATAATTTTACTGTTTTAAATATTGCGGAAAGCACCCAATATATCCAATATTCTGACAGCTATCCTTTTTATAGCAATGGCTACCCGGCTGTATTTTTTATTGAAGATCAGTTTACACCGTTTTATCATACAGTGAATGACCTCGTTACAACCACCAATAAATTCTTTGCAGCCGAGGTTGTAAAAATTTCACTGGGCATGCTGATCAACCAAAACGGAATGGGATTGCCGACAAGCCTGCCGGAAAGCAGTGCGTTTATGGCCAATTTCAGTAGTTATCCCAACCCTTTCGGCAATCAAACCACTATTAGTTATGAACTGCTAAAAGCTGCTGAAGTAAAGATGCATGTCTTTGATGCCTCTGGAAGGTTGGTGGAAACAATCGAAAATGGCTGGCAGCGTGCGGGTTGGCATCATATTGATTGGGATGGTAGTAATTTAATGCCCGGCATTTATTTCTGCCGGATACAAACACCCGAATCACAACGAATAATTAAACTTGCCAAACAATTTTAATCACGAAATATTTGCTACTTAGCAACGCACACCGATAAATTAAATGCAAGCATATGGCTGACGATATATTCCAAGGATATAAAGGCGATGCACTCGACATCCTCAAAAAATTCAATACCCGCGTATGGGGCCAAGCGGAGGTGGATACCAAGCGTGGAAAGTTTGTTGGAACAATTCTACCCCGTTCAGAAAATGATGATGATCAGCATATTGTGCTTAAAATTCCCACCGGCTACAATATAGGCCTTGATGTAAAAACCATCAATGGCATGAAGGAAACCGGGTATAAAAAAACAATACCCTGAATAAAACATGCTTTTAAGGTTTTTTCCAGAAACTAGGATA
>CAYTUA010000140.1:0-4456 GCA_964440855.1 uncultured Lentimicrobiaceae bacterium | reverse complement strand
GATGGCATTGGGAAAAGGACTCGAATTGAAAATGCCTGTTTTAGGCATCTGCAGGGGCCTTCAGCTGATCAATGTGCAACAAGGAGGCACTTTGTTTATTGATTTGCCAACCGACAAAGGCACAGGCGATATACACCGCGCCGATCAGGAGGGATGGACAGAACACAAAGTATGGCTACAATTTTATGACATTTTCCCTGAAACATATAGCAACCAATTAACAGCTGTTGCAAGCAACCACCATCAGGGTATTGAGCTTTTGGCACCAAGCTTGAAAGCCGTCGCCAAAAGCCAGGACGACGATCTTATTGAGGCCATCACACTGGCTGATCCCAACACGGAACAATTTCTGCTTGCCGTGCAGTGGCATCCTGAATGGATGGACTATGATGATGAATTCTCAGGTGAAATTGCCAGCAGGTTTCTACTTGAAGCAGAAGTATATAAGCAGGATCGGGAACAAAAACTAATCCCGCGATAAGGACAAAATCAAATCTGAATATTGTGGATAGTCGTTAATCAATTGAATCCTTTCAGCCATTTCAAAATCGTTGAAATCAAAGCCAGGTGCTACCGTGCAACCAACAAGGCTATAAGAAACGCCCTGCATAGGCCTGGCAGCAAACCAGCTGCCGTGCGGGATGATGTGCATGGGTCTGTTGCCCGAATCCCCGTTACCCAGGCGCAGCTGTGCAAGTCTGCCATCGGAATGAATTATGACCAGTTCAAGTGCGCCACCGGCATAGAAATGCCATAACTCATCTGACTTAATGCGATGAAAAGCTGAAAAATCGCCAGCATGTAATAAATAATAAATAGCCGTTGAAATAGATCTTTTTCCGCTAAAACGTTCAGGCAAAGCGGATGCATCTAAATTCTCGGCAGCGCGGTACACCTCGCGGTAATAACCACCTTCTGGATGCTTTGTTAGGCCAAGTTCGCGAATCCATGTTTGTGCATCATGCATATCAATTGTTTTTTTGGCGAAGCTTACTCAAATCTTCATTGAACATATAAATCAACCTGAACGAAAGCAGGTTGTTATAGTATTGCCTGATTCGTGTTGAACCTGCGATATTGGTGTATTCACGCTCGCGTAAGGCAGACATCGAATATTGGTACCTGAAATTGAACTTCAGGCGCTGATATATTGGAAACCGCAAATCGATCAGAACACCAAAATCGTCCCTTTTAAAAACATCATCGAGCACTTCAATTTCTGTATTTACGCCATCCTCCAATTCGTTAATGCCAACCAGCCGACCCCAGGAAAAACCTGTACCGATGGTAAAAAATTGCTTATCAGTGTAATGGACAAGCAATGGCACTTCGGCATAATTTAAGCGTAAATCATAATGATCATATTCGGCAATAATTCTGCCGGGCCTTCCTTTGGCGCCTTTCTGGCTAAAACTGGTTTCGAGAGATACATGCCATTTTTCTTTGAATGGGATCATTACCCCTACTCCCAGATTGCCGGCAATTTTTTTGTAACCATACACCTCATCCCCATCCACCTGTGCCATATTCAAGCCAGCGGCACCATAACCTTTAAAAAGCTGGGCTTTTGCAGGTTGAAAAAACAAGATCAGAAAGAGACCGAGTAAGGGAATAAGCAAGCGGCCACAAGTGTGTATTTTCATAGAGGAATAACGTATTTTAGGCTTTTTCAGTATTTGCCTTACTCAATTTCATGGTAAAACTGATGCGGTTTCGTTCCAGATCCACTTCCAGCACTTCCACTTTCACCTGTTGGTTGAGTTTAACTACTTCGTTGGGATCGCGTACAAAACGATCTGCCATTTGGCTCACATGTACCAGACCATCCTGATGCACCCCCACATCCACAAAAGCGCCAAAAGCTGTTATATTTGTAACCAAGCCATTAAGTACCATCCCTTTGGTGAGGTCGTTGATGCTGCGTATATCCTTTGCAAATTCAAACATCTCAAACTTTTCTCGTGGATCACGACCAGGTTTTTCCAATTCATCCAGGATGTCAGTCAGTGTTTCAATTCCCCGCTGATTGTCGGTGTATTTTTTGATATCCAACTGTTTCCTGAGGTTTTTCTGCCCCACCAGCTCACTGACCGAACAGTCCATATCTCTGGCAATTCTTTCAACAACATCATAGCTTTCAGGATGTACAGCACTTGCATCCAAGGGGTTTTCAGCCCCATGAATACGCAGAAAGCCAGCACATTGCTCAAATACTTTTTCACCAAGCCGCTTCACTTTCAGCAGTTCTTTTCTCGATTTAAATCCCTGAATTTCCTTTCTGTGGGCAACAATATTTGAAGCAAGTTGCGGCCCTACACCTGACACATAAGCCAGTAGTTGTTCGCTGGCCGTATTCAATTCCACACCAACGGCATTCACACAGCTTTCAACCGTTCGGCCAAGGCTTTCGTTCAGGGATTTTTGGTCCACATCATGCTGGTATTGTCCTACGCCTATCGACTTAGGATCGATTTTCACCAATTCGGCCAAAGGATCCATCAAGCGGCGGCCAATACTTACGGCTCCGCGCACCGTAATATCATATTCCGGGAACTCCTCACGGGCCACTTTAGAGGCGGAATACACCGATGCTCCACTCTCATTCACCATCACTGAGACCATTTCGCGGTCAAAACGGATATTGCGCACCAAATCTTCTGTTTCGCGTCCGGCAGTGCCATTGCCGATAGCAATCACTTCGATCCGATAGGCACTGGCCAAACTTTTCAGTTTTTGCACAGCCTGCTTTACTTCATGCACCGGCGGGTGTGGGTAAATGGTTTCGTTGTGCAACAAACTGCCATATTCATCCAGTATCACCAGCTTACATCCTGTTCGAAAACCGGGATCAATGGCCATTATTCGTTTTTTGCCTAAAGGCGGGGCCATCAATAGCTGGCGCAGGTTCTCAGCAAATACACGAATGGCTGTTTCATCCGCTTTTTCCTTATAGGCCGAACGCAATTCATTTTCCAATGATGGTGCCAGCAGGCGTTTCCATGCATCAGCAATGGCCAATTTCATTTGGGCGGCAGCTTCTCCGTGAGCGTGCACATTGATGCGTTCAAGCTTATCAATTGCTTGTTCCTGATCTACTGAAAACTTAAGACGCAAAAAGCCTTCGTTCTCAGCCCTAAAAAGGGCAAGCAAGCGGTGTGAAGGCGCTTTGGAAAGTGGCTCTTTCCAATCAAAATACTGGCGATAAGTCTGCGCCTCGGCGGCTTTATCAGGAATAACAGCTGATGCAATTTCAGCTGTCCTGTTGTAGAGTCGTCGCAAAGGCTCTCTGTTTTCGCGGCTTTCGGCAATCCATTCAGCAACAATGTCGCGGGCACCAGCCAATGCCTGATCCACATCCTCAACACCTTTTTCTTTGTTTACAAATGAAGCAGCCTTTTGTTGAGGTGCCCTTTCTTTTTGCTCAATCAGCAATTTGGCCAGTGGTTCCAGGCCTTTTTCCTTGGCAATGGTGGCGCGCGTCCTTCGTTTGGGTTTGTGCGGCAAATACAAATCCTCAAGTTCCTGCATGCTTTTTACGTTTTCAATGGCCGTATGCAATTCAGGCGTTAGCATTTCCTGCTCGCGGATTGACTCCAGCACAGCCGCGCGCCGCTTATCAAGCAGCATCATTTGCTGGAAGCGTTTTTGAATGGCTTCAATAATTTCTTCGTTCATGGAGCCTGTCATCTCCTTACGGTATCGGGCAACGAAAGGTATGGTAGCACCTTCGGCCAGCAGGCTTAGGGTGTTGCGCACATGCTGGATTGTCAGGTTAAATTCATTAGCAATGGTTTGCGCATAGGCAGCTATTTCCTGCATGGTGGTAATTTTTATGCGAAAATAAGGAAAGTGACGGGATTAAATGGAAGCAAATTGAAGGCATTTTGAATTGTGAAAGCCAAAAAAACATCATCCATCTGGCTGTTGCCAAACATTAGCACTCATGAAAAAGACAGCAATAGTCAAAAAGGACCATTCTCAAGCAGCCTTAACGCACCAGTGTTACCGTCCCTCTCCTGTTTATTTTTTGGGGTGGTTGCAAGCTGGTGCCAAAGCTTTCGTAATACATCACCCAAGCATAGGTTCCCATGGGTGCCAAATTGCCATTTGTAATTGTGCCATCCCAGCCAGTATCGGGGTCTGCGGATTCAAACACCAATTCGCCCCAACGGTTGTAGATATAAATTCTGAAATCGGCAATGGCTGAAGTAGCACCAAGCACTTTGAATTGGCTGTTTACAAGCCTGTCGCTGCCCGGGCGAAATGCTGTAGGCAAAAATATATTTGAAAAGGCAATGTAAACCGAAGCTGTATTCACACAGCAATTGGAATCAGTAACAGTTACAGTAACCCAACCTTCGGCATCAACATCGAGAAAACGCTCCGTTGACCCTGATGGTTCCCATGCATAAGCATCGAAAATACCGGCATCAAGCGTTATACTTGAATTGGGTAA
>CAYTUA010000139.1:0-5799 GCA_964440855.1 uncultured Lentimicrobiaceae bacterium | reverse complement strand
GGATGCCGGCATCGTTCTGGATTTCGAAAACGGCACCGATATCGGGGTTTTTGCCGGCATTTCCCACAATGACTATCAGGGCCTGCAGCACACACCCAGCGATCGCACGGGCATCAGTTCCCATACGCCCATCGGCAGTGCCCACAGCATCGCGGCCAACCGCATTTCCTATTGCTTCAATCTGACCGGCCTGAGCATCCAAAATGGACAATGTGCGGTCAATATCGTTATAAGGAAAAATGATCACATCATCGAGCACGCCCTGTGGGGTGCCATAGGCCAGGGGCACACTGTTGGGCTTGTTGATGTCGCCCCAGTTGGTGGGGTTGGCCACCTGGCTCACCTCGGCAAAGTCGTAGGTGCCGTGATAGGCCCCTTCGGCTTTGGCAATTTTAGGCCTGCCCGTAAATGCGCGAGAGGCTTTGATCATGGCCATCACCGCCTCCGTACCGCTGTTGGTGAAGCGGATTTTATCAAAACCGGGAGCCCGATCGCATAGCAATTGTGCCAGTTGCAATTCTGCTTCTGTGGCCAGCGTATAGGCAGTTCCTCTGTTTAATTGGGCAGTTACAGCTTCCACGATGGCCGGATGGGCATGGCCATGAATGAGGGCAGCCATATTGTTTGCAAAGTCAATGCGTTGGGTGCCGTCAACATCTGTTACATAACAAGCCGAAGCTGAGGCAGCATACTGTGGATAGGGTTTGTGGTAAACCGTATTGCGGCTTACACCGCCAGGAATCACCTCAACGGCTTGCTGGTAAAGGGATTCGCTGTTTGGATTGGTTTTCATCTGGCTTTTTTCTTTTTAAGCACTTATAAAAATCACGAAAACTTTATTCTATTGGTGAAGCCTGGCTTCCGTTTTTGACTGCAAGGTTTCAAAATCGATGCCCGGCGCCATTTCTTTCACAAAAAGGCCTTTGTCAGTAACATCGATGATGGCCAGGTTGGTATAAATCCTGTTTACAACTCCTTTGCCGGTGAGCGGATAGCTGCAATTATTTACGATTTTAGGCGCGCCTGTTTTGGTGGTATGCTGGCTGATTACGTATATGGTTTTCACGCCTGCAACCAAGTCCATGGCACCGCCAACGGCTGGTATGGCACCAGGTTCGCCGGTGGACCAATTGGCCAGGTCGCCTTGTTCCGATATTTGCAAGGCGCCCAACACACACACATCGATATGCCTGCCACGAATCATGGTAAAGCTGTCGGCATGGTGGAAATAGCAGGCACCGGGGATGGCGGTCACGCATTTTTTTCCGGCATTGATCAGTTCGGGGTCTTGCTGCCCCTCATCCGGTGTGGGGCCCATGCCCAACAAGCCGTTTTCGGTATGGTAAATAAATTCGCGGCCTTCGGGCACAAAGGCTGCCACCATTTCAGGTATGCCGATGCCCAGGTTTACATAAGCGCCGTCGGCTATGTCGAGGGCTACTTTCTGGGCCACCTGTTTCATGTCCCAGCCTGTTTTTTGTTCGTTGTTTACCATGGGTACCTCCTGTTTTCGGCCACCAGTTTGGATTCTTCCATGGGGTGGGGGATATGGACTACTTTTTTCACAAAAACACCCGGCGTCACCACTGCTTCAGGGTCTAAGCCGCCAAGCTCCACGATTTCGCGTGCCTGCACAATGCTCACATTGGCCCCTGTGCACATAATCGGCCCGAAATTGCGGGCTGTTTTGTTGTAAATCAGGTTGCCATAGCGATCGGCAGCCTTGCATTTCACCAGTGAGAAATCTGCCCTGATGGCGCGTTCCATTACATAATCTTGTCCGTCGAAGTTGCGCAATTCCTTGCCTTCTGCCAGGGGTGTTCCCACCGAAGCCGGTGTAAAGAAAGCCGGAATGCCCGCCCCACCGGCCCTGATGCGCTCGGCCAGTGTGCCTTGCGGAACCAGTTCCAGTTCAATTTCGCCATTTTTGTAAAGCTCAGGAAAAACCGTGGAATTGGCTGTTCGGGGGAAGGAGCAAATCATCTTGCGCACTTGCCTGTTGGCGATAAGTGCTGCCAGCCCCACCTGTCCGCTTCCAGTGTTGTTACTCACAATGGTGAGGTCTTTGGCTCCGTGGTCAATCAGGGCATGAATGAGCTCAATCGGGCTGCCTGCTTCCCCAAAACCACTGATCATCACAATGGCCCCATCAAATATTTCTGCAACTGCTTCAGCAGCTGAGTTTACCACTTTGTTTATCATAGGTCAAGATGGTTCAAATCAGTTTGTTTAACAAAAATTGAAAACGCCTGAATTATAAACTCTGTAATTATTTATTCTTCAATTGTTTGCGCAGATTGGCATCCAGCGTTTCTTCAATTTCATGTAGCTCGTCTTCGAAAAAGTGTTTTTCACCTTCAAAAGGCTTCAGCTTCTCGATGGTATTTTGTTCCGGGTCGAATTTGGCCAGATACACCTTGTCCATCCATTCCATATTGCGGCCTTCGTTAAACTTGAGTGCAAACACCTTTTCGCCATTGACTTCGAGTTCGCCCAGCAGAGATACTTTACCTGCCGAGGAGGTCATGGTGATATAGCGCGATGGCCTGCTGATGGATGGCAAGCTGCGGTACACCTTGCTGAAAACCTTGTTGATTTCGGTTAATGGAACGGTATAATAATGGTGTTCGCCAGTGGGACGGGCACAATACATGGAGTGGAACCCAATGGAAAGCATTGAAAGCGCATTGCCCAAATCGATCCAGTTTTGTGCAGAGCGGTCCACGTCCACCTTCCCATTTTCGTCGGAAAACAGGCTGATGTGGTGCATCACCGGGCTCTGGCTTTTTACCACCACCCCGTGGTTGCGCAGCCTGCGCACGGCCGCAATGGTGGAAGGGTTGAGCACCTCGCGTGGTGTGGAAAAATGTGACATCATTACAACTTGTATGCCGTTGTCAGTGAGTAATTTAAATAACTCAAGAAATTTATTGTAACTGCTGCTGAGTATCATTTCGGGATGGAAGGTAAGCACCCTTGTGCCCAGACGTAAGGTTTTGATGTGCATCAGCTCATCATCTTCAATTATAGGCATGGTGTAGGCCTCGAGCCTGTTGAAGGGGATATAGCCTGCATCGCCGCCGGTGATCAGCATATCGGTCACTTCCTTGTGTTTTTTCAGGTATTCGTGCACCTGGTTGATTTCCTCCTGTACAAACATATCCTCGTCGCCCCTCACTTGTGCATGGCGGAAACAGTAGGTGCAAAATGAGAAACAATTCTGGGTGGAGGTGTCAAAAATCAACTGGCATTGCGGGTATTTATGTTGACTGCCTTTGAGTACTTCCAGCTCGCCATCATCATTCACAAACCAGGGTTTGTTGAGCAACTGCTTGCCATCGTGCGGGTTGGTTTGTTTTTGGTATTCCTTCACCAAGTGCTGGCGTTCTTCTTCTGTTTGGCAGGCTTTGTAGGCTTGTACAAGTTCGTCCTTGATCATGCCCGGCTGCGGGAATACCAATTGAAAAAGCGAATCCTTGGCAAAGTTCTTCCAATTGATTTTGTTTAAAACGTGCTTGGTGGCCAAAAAGCGGTAAACATCAATAAACAGCTCGCGCTCAGTAATGTATCCGATATGCACATCGTTTTTTTCAAGTATTTCCACGATTTCCCTGAAACCTTTCAGTCCGGCATAGCGTTCTTTACCGGTAAACAGGAATTCAGCTGAATCCATAATGCCTGAGTGCTGCACAAAGGTGGAATGCATGCGTGAGAGCAGGCCCGCAGGCAACAGGTCTTCGTTGATGATGTTCGATTTTATATCATCATTGTAGTGGTAGCGCTCCATGATGTGTGCTACGTCTGCTTCGCTGACATTTATTTTGACAGATTTTGTGGCCTCAGGTTTGGTCAGGGTGTTTGAATTAGCCATTACTTTTTGTTTTAAAGGTTTTTGAAATTTGCTAAACTTTATTATTACTTTGATTATCAATTGATAACGCGTTTTTACTTTGCGATGATAAACCGCTTTGCAATCGATTTAAATCATAGGCAAAATTACGGGAAAACAAGTGAATAAAACGCTGATCCGGCCAATTTAGAAGCGGTCTAAAGAGGTTGAGGCGCAATTCGTTTTGGATGGAAGGGGGCACAATTCTTGTTAAAATCTTATGTTTCGCACAAGCTGTAAATATTCATGTTTCAATTTAAAGCATTGTATATTAATTTATTAGATTTGTTGTGATATAGAATTCTCGGTTTAGTTACTGTTTTAGCCACCCAACCCCGCAGTTGCGGAGGGCTATCAATCTTTGAGAGATTTTACAAATAAATACATTTTGTGTCGTCCTGAAATTGGTTAACAAATATCGGCTACAAAAATGTCAACTTTTTTCAGGACGTGACATGCAGTATTAAGTATTACAAAAACTCAACCAGTTGCTGTTTTCCTTATAATCCTCGATGGGGACGACCGTTGTGTGATGTTTAAAAGCACTTGCCAGGCCCGTCACTTCATGAATGATGTTTTTGATACAATCGCTGATCAGGTCATGCCTGAAGCCATTGGCCCCGAGAGACAAAACATAATTGGTGGCAATAATGCGGCTGATAATTTTTCCAAATCCCACGTGTTTCCTTTGCGACATCTTATGCAGGATTTTAAAATTCAAAATGGACTTGAAGTAATCTGCAGCATTTTCTGTCAGGTGAAAATCTTTCAAAAAATCGGACAGGTTCATTTTATTTAGCTGGTTCATATGCTTTACCACCAGTTCCGACACTTGTGTGTAAAGCATTTCGTTGGAGCCTTCAAAAATCTGAAAGGGCCGCGAATCCACTATTCCTCGTGAAGCAACACTTTCAATTTTGAACCCATTGGCCCCAAATAGCTGGGTAAGTGTTTGCGAAGCTTCCTGCATAAGGTCGGTAATATAGGCTTTCATGGTGTTGGCTTCGATTGCAGACTTGGTCAGATTATCCTCAATACCACAGGAACTGGCACTGCGGGCACACATCGCAGAACTCACTGTAAATGCGCTCTGTATCCGTGATATTTGCAATTTTACCTGATCAAAAGCCATTAGCGGCTTACCACCAATAATGCGTGAATTGCAGTGCTTAATGGCATCATCCAGCATGCGCCTGATGAAACCCATGGCCATGCCCGGGAACTGAAAACGGCTGCGGTGAAGCATATCCATCATCATTTTCAGCCCTGTTGATTCCGGCTGCAGCTTTTGTTCGGCGGGAACATGAATATCAACCTTATTTTTTCCATAGGGGATAGGATACAATCCTATATTATTGTAATACTCTTCCACCAGAATTTTTTGGTTTGAAGCTTGTGAGTCACTTATAAAAAAATCAATATCCCGGCCTAACTCCCCGTTATCCATTTGTTTACGTGAAGCAATCAGCCAATAGTCAGCCATACCTGTTAATCCCTGCCAGTGTTTTATGCCTTTAATATCGTAACCTGAACCCCTTCGAATATTGGCCGTACGCATATTCAATGCATCGCTGCCAAAATCTGGTTCTGTAATCATCAATCCACCCAAATTCTGCTGCGTTAAAAAGCGCCTGAAAATATCTCCTTTAACGGATTCATGCGCATACTTGGAAACCGGCCCTAAGAAAAGCCCCATATTAATCCCAAAAAACAGGGACAATGGAAGAGACTCATAGGAGGCAACGTCAAGGACTGCAAGGCATTCTTTGACTTCACCTCCCCGTCCACCATATTTTTCCGGGATAGCAGCAGAAAAAGGGTTCGTGGCCATAATATCCCTTAAAACCAGTGCTGGAAACCCCCTGTTCAATATGAATTTGACGATATCTGCCCTTTCATAAAACACACTT
>CAYTUA010000138.1:0-2609 GCA_964440855.1 uncultured Lentimicrobiaceae bacterium | reverse complement strand
TTGGCTCCACATCCAGTTGTCGGGTATTTCCATCACAAACGGCTTGTAGTATTCCCGATGCAAAAAGGAGGTGAGCTCAATATAATCGTCCATATCAAGTCCAGTTTGGGCAGCAAAAGTCTTTGGTGTGTATTGTTTCCCTTCATAGGTAAACTCCGTCGGGTACGAACCCAGATAGGTATCCAGTAGCAACTCAAAACCTTGGCGCCAAACGGGTGTAAGCTTGCGGTTTTTATTCTTGAGCACCGCGTCGGCATAGGCCTTGAGTACGGCATCCATTTCGCCATGCGTATGCTTTTCTTCACCGATTACCAAACCGGAATAAGCTTCTTCGGGAACAATCCCATAGTTTTTATTCACATGTACCAGGTCGCTGAAGCCTCCCCCGGCAGCCAGGTTCAGGTGGCCGTGCAGCCTTACATATTTCTTAGCTTTATCGGAATAGGCATGACGCACAATAAACATCTCCGACAGATTCATTTCCTGGCCCTTCATCCTGAGGATTTCGGCCTCGAACAGGGCATTGCCTGCAAAGGACCAACAGGTTCCTGAACGAAACTGGTTGGGTACCGGTGTGTTGGGAATATCAACCACCGTTGTAAAATCAAAGCCTTTTTTTTCAACAGCAGCGGAATCGCCCTGTCCAAAAACTACACTGGCTGAAAACATGCTAAATAGCATGACGGCCAAAAAAATCTTTACATGGTTTTTCATAAAAATAAATTTTGTTTGTTACTGGTTTTAAAGGCCCAAAAATAGGGAATAATTGCTTAAGCTGCTGTTGGAAATGCGTAAAACCTACCATCGTCTCAAAGCCCCTGTCGGGGGGTTGGGGGGCTATAACATAGCTCAACTAAAAATTCCAAATTACATCATCACTAAAAAATTAATATACACCGTGTTAATTTGAAACATGATTCTTTTCAGCTTGTGGGAAACTTCAGTAAAAATAACTAACGACAAGCAAAAAACTACACAAAAAACAGCACCACCCCTCCTACACTGATGGCGGCACCAATATAATCGAGCAGTTTCACTTTTTGATTGAAGAGCAGTGCGGCCGGGGGAATAATCAAGATGGGCACAATGGCCATCAAAGTGGAAGCAATGCCTGTGGTTGTAAGCTGAATGGCCAAAAGCGAAAACGAAACTCCGAGAAAAGGGCCAAAAAAGGAACCACTTGTGATGCCTAGCAGGGCTTTGCGGTTTTGAAATGCTTTGCGCACCAGGTGAAATTTACCGTTGAACAGGATAATCAGTGCAAAGCCAGCAAAACCAGCGATAATCCTGATTTGCGTAGCAGCGAAAGCATCATAGTCCTGCATGCCGTATTTGCTCAGGACCAACCCGCCTGCCTGCCCCAATACGCCCAAAAAGGCAAAGAACACCCCTTTGGCCGAAAACAACATCCTGAATTTCTTGCTGCCATTCTCGCGCCCGAAAATTGTAAGTGAAATGCCTGTTACAGTGAGCGTCATGCCGGCCAGGTGAATCAGTGTCATGCTTTCGCCCAGCACCAGCCAGCCCAGCAAGGCAGTTACAGGCGGCACAAAAGTCATAATCAGCATGGCAATGCGCGAGCTGATTAAAGTGTAAGCATGAAACAGAAAATAATCGCCGAAAACGAAACCAACCAATCCAGAGACAGTGAGACACAGCCAGGCATGCGTTGTTGCATCCACAGGCAAGGCCAAGCCCCTGTGAAAAAAGGAAAACACCGACAAAAATACCATGGCAAAAGCCAAACGGATAATATTCACGGCAAGTGAACCCACCCTTTTGCTGGCCATTTCGAAAGAAAGGGCTGTAATCGTCCAAAATACAGCTACCAGCAGGGCAGCCAGTTCGCCGGGATAGTTTGTAATTAACATGAAACGGATTTAGGGCACAAAAGTAAGAAGTTTAAGACTGAACATGGGCGAAATGTTTTTTAGCTAAAAGCCAGCATAATGAATTGAATTTTTTCAAAACCACCCGATAAACTTCATCTATTAAAATGCAAATACTGAGTGCACTCCGAAAAGTCAGTTTGCCCCTAAATCCCCCAAGGGGGACTTTTTCAAACTACTAATTTTTAGCGATTCCCCTCTAAGGGCAAGGGGTGAAAGAGATAAAAATAAGCAGTTTTTTACTTCTCGGAGTAGATTCAATATTTACTTCCCACAAACACATTTTGCGAAGCATCCGCTTCGCAATATTATCTTGTAGCATTGGCTACATCTGCAAAATAATAATAGCCAACTTAAAAACCTAAAACATTATTTCTCAGTGTATTTTATTTAGAACCATTCTAAATTTAAAACAAGGTGGTGCACTTTTCTTGCTTTTTGGTATTAATAGTTGAAAAAGAGTTAGCACCCGGCACAAAAATACCGCATGCAATACTTACACACATCAGGCCCCCCGGCAAGTATCCTTTTTAGCATAAATAGTCTGATTTGTTTATGGCTATTATCTTATATAGCATATAATCAAACTATTACCCCCCCCCTCAAATACAAGCACACACCGATTGGGCCGATTTGGTTTTTAAAGGACTTTATGGATGCTGTAGTCTGCTATGGGCTGTCTATCACAAATCTTCTGGCAACAAACTATGTGCAGGCTTG
>CAYTUA010000137.1:0-6312 GCA_964440855.1 uncultured Lentimicrobiaceae bacterium | reverse complement strand
GCCAATTAAGGTATTTGATCCAACCATTTTGGCTCTTTCAAGTAATTTCTCCAAGGTCATTTTTGCATATCTTGAAGAATCTTTCGAAATATATTCGCTAATGTCTTCCAAATCAGCTAATGCCCTGGCGGTCCATATTACTTTAACCATTTATTGAGCTTATTTTCAACTTGTTCAGTTGTATAAGTGTTGCCATTTTCAACGTCATTAAGCCCTTGTTCTATCTTATCAAGGAGTATAATTCTGTCAATTAATTCATCCACGGCCACATTGTCAGGTAGTAAATCAATGGCTTTTTTTATTTTTTCTTTTGTCAACATAATCCTTATTTTGAACAAAATTACGATTTTTTTGGTAGGTGTTTCCGTTTTATTTTGACTTAAAACGTGGGTCAAATACCATGGGTATTTTTGTGATTAACTTAATCTTGCCAGCATCCGGATGATTTGGATTGATCAGATAATTAAATTCTTGGGGCACAATGCTGCTGGGAACTTTCAAAATGACAGCTTCATTTTCAAACACAAAGTCATCCCCAATGGTTTGCGTAATTGTTGTTGGTGGGTATGAGTTCCAATCATCAGGAAGGTCTTTAATTTTTACTTCTTGTATCGTTAAGGTATCAGGAATATTGATTTCTACATAATACCTGTCAGTCGGTAAATCTTCACTTAAATCAAGGTGCACCGAAATTTCCAATGTCGCCAAAGCCCTGCTTTCAGCTGTATATACCAATTTCGTATTCAGGCTGTTCCATCTATAACCGTGTGTCATGGATGCCCCAATTCCTGTAAGGGCAGTTTTTAGGTATTTCCCTCTTTCAATCCTGAAAACCCTCATTATGCAAAATTGCCAAATTCAATTCTGTTCAGGGCGAATTTTACCTCGTCGATGCCTGTTGTTGTGTCCAACAAGCTTTCAGGTGAATTCCCGGCAAGGGATATATTGGGTTTCTTTAACCATCGCTGGAATTTTTCTTCTTCTTGGTTAAACACCTCTAACCCAAAGTCAATAAGCTCCGTTATCAATAGGATCAATTCGCTATTTCTGCTATCCAACAAAGAATGTTCGCTCTTTTTCTTGTTATAGGTTGTTTGTGGCATCCCAACAATGGACAATACAGATTTAACGGAACGGTTTAACCTTTTGCTGATGCTTTCTATTGAATCATAAGGAATTCCTTGCCTGATGATTCCGACACGTTCCATGCTGCTTGACCACGCATAAGTTTTGCCACCCGAATCTATATGCCAGGCTTTCGTGGATTTACTTGCCCCCGCAGCTTTTTTAATACTTCTTCCGGTGTTAAACGGTTTTGTTTTTAATGTCTTCTGTGCCATAATACAACAAATATACTGCAAATGTACAACAAATGTGTTGTCGTTGCAAGTGTTGGATAGAATTTCTGCAAAGGCTGCTGTGTTCTGTGTAATTATTTGTCGTAATGATACTTACAACTGTAAATCAGAATCTCTTTGTCAATAACCAGGTAAACAAGCCTGTGTTCCCTGTCAATTCGCCTTGACCTTACCAAGCTACGAATAACTTGGAGGTGAGCGGATTATATACTATAGTAATTGCTTGTCCAACAATATAATAAGATTGCATGATGGCATTTATTTACATAATCACTTCTCACATCCTGCTATTTCGTCTTTAATTTTCAATGTTAATTCTTTATAAATAGAATCATTTGGTTTAAAAAAGCCCCTGAAAATATCCTCAGATTTTGCTAACATTAAATATTTTTGATTTTTGAAAACAATCATCATAAGTACCTCGAACTGGTATATACTTTGTATTCTGACAAATTGAGACGAATCGATTTTTACTTTTCTAAAAAGGTTTTCAATGTAAAAATGTTTTGAATCATACTTTACACTATAAATCCTTGAATATAATAAAGATAACAAACTAAAAAAGACTAAGGTAAAAAATGGGAGAAGTTTATAATGCTCATTTTGGGCAGTAATTGCAACTAACAGAAAAAGGATTGTGGTTGCTATTCCTGTAATAATGGTCAATGTTTGATAGCATTTAACTTTTGCGTCTCCAATATGGGTAAAATTTTGCATCTTTTATCACTATAATGTTGCGTTTCTTCACTCAATAAAGACTCCACAAACTTGAAAATATCACTTTATTTAGAAGAAATATGCGCTTTTATGCAACTTTAGTCTATTTTAGTCATTGTAATTTGAGTACCATTGTTAAATGAATAATCCAATCTGGTAAATCCATCAGTTTCATCGAAAACAATATCAAGTCTATTTATCTCAAAAGGATAGATGGTTGGTCTTGCTTCTGAGGAAATGATCCAAGTTTTAGCATTATTTTCTTTAACTTCATATCTCCAGTAAACTTTAGAATTTGAAATGTCACCCCAGCCTTCGCCAATAAATAGAACTTTCGTGTATGTTTTGCCTACTTCCAAAGGAAATTCTACTCTTGGGAAAGGTGCAAGTTCAAGCATCATAAATTGGTTGTGGCGTGGAGGATGAAACCAGCAAGTATTTTCGTTTTCTACTGCTCCTGTTGTGTCTGTAGGAACCCAGCCAATCGTTTGAATATCTAAAAAATATTCCATTTCGATATTTGTAAGATCATATAATATAACTATTTCCTTTGATGTTTTAGGAGCAGCTTTCCACATGTTGCCAGTAACAAAGATTCTTACCGTATCAATGGTTACAACGCGTTCTGTTTCGTATTTAACAAGGTATTTAATAACTTCATTTTCTTTGAAAATAACCTCTTGACAGTTAATTTCGCAATAACTAAAAAGGAAAACAAATACCAAGAGTTTTTTCGTGAAAATTGTTGCAAAACGAGTGCAAATACGCCATATTGCATCTATTTCCACTTTGGTTCCATGCTCCATCTTCTTGGGTTATTATTTTTCAAGGCATAAAGATAAAAAAAGAATAGCCTTCCTATTCATCTGCTGGACTTTTTATCTGGCCAAATCTATGAGGGACACCCTACAAAATCAAAAGGCCCACCCAATCGGGCCGGCCTTTCAAGAAAAAACATATCAATGCTGCGTTACCCACCTATTTCTGAGGTGCGGTAATTTTGGCACTTAAATATTCGCGGTTCATACGGGCGATGTGCGTAACCGAAATTTCCTTGGGGCATTCGGCTTCGCAGGCATAGGTATTGGTGCAATTGCCAAAACCCAGTTCGTCCATTTTTTTGACCATATTTTGCACCCTTTCGCGGGCTTCGAGTTTGCCTTGAGGCAAGAGGGCCAGCTGCGACACCTTGGCCGAAACAAAGAGCATAGCACTGGCGTTTTTACAGGCGGCCACACAGGCACCACATCCAATGCACGAAGCGGCATCCATGGCTTCATCGGAGGCAGCTTTGGGAATGGGCAGGGCATTGGCATCGGGCAGGGTGCCACCGGTGCGAACGGAAATATACCCACCGGCTTGAATAATCTCATCAAAAGCCGTACGGTCAACCATCAGGTCTTTGATGACCGGAAAAGGTTTGGCCCGCCAGGGTTCGATCACAATGGTTTCGCCATCTTTAAAATTGCGCATATGCATCTGGCATGTCGTAATTCCGCGGTCAGGGCCATGTGGGCGGCCATTGATATAGAGGCTGCAAGCCCCGCAAATACCTTCGCGGCAATCGTGGTCGAAAGCTACAGGTTCTTCGCCTTTCATAACAAGCTCTTCATTGAGGATGTCGAGCATTTCTAGAAAAGAAGCATCAGCTGATATATTCTTGACCTGGTAGTTGACAAATTGCCCTTTGGCATCGGCCGAGGCTTGTCTCCAGATTTTTAACGTAAGATCCATCTTTATAGCGTTTTATGTCAGTTAATCAGAAAATTGGGTTTATTTATAGTTGCGTTGTTTCACCTCGGTATATTCAAACACCAGCGGCTCTTTGTGCAGTTCGGGTTCCTTGTCCTCGCCCTTGTATTGCCAGGCAGCAACAAAGTTGAAGTTTTTGTCGTCGCGCATGGCCTCTCCTTCAGGGGTTTGGTATTCTTCGCGGAAATGACCGCCGCATGATTCTTCACGCATAAGTGCATCACGTGCCATCAGCTCACCCATTTCAAGAAAATCAACCACCCGGAGTGCTTTTTCAAGCTCCACATTCATGGTGTTGGCCTTGCCGGGCACACGGACGTTTTTCCAAAAGTCAGTACGCAACTCCTTGATCATTCCAATGGCTTTTTCCAACCCTTCCTTGTTGCGGGCCATGCCCACATAATCCCACATAATATAGCCAAGCTTGCGGTGGTAATGGTCAACAGTATTGTTACCATTTATGGCCATTAGCTTATCTATCAATGCTTTTGTTTCCTGCTCTGTTTTGTCAAACTCAGGCAGGTCGGTTGGCAGGGGCTTAACACCAATCTGATCAGCGAGATAATTCTGTAGCGTATAAGGCAACACAAAATAACCATCAGCCAAGCCCTGCATCAGTGCCGAAGCCCCCAGGCGGTTGGCTCCATGATCGGAGAAATTGGCTTCGCCGGCAGCAAACAAGCCGGGGATGGTGGTTTGCAGTTCATAATCAACCCAAATGCCCCCCATGGTATAATGCACGGCGGGATAAATCATCATCGGGGTTTCATAAGGATTTTCATCCACAATTTTTTCGTACATCTGGAAGAGGTTGCCGTAGCGCGACTCAATCACATGTTTGCCGAGGCGTTTGATAGAATCAGCAAAATCGAGGTAAACAGCCAATCCTGTTGAGCCCACACCATGTCCGGCATCGCAGCGCTCTTTGGCAGCCCTTGAAGCCACATCGCGTGGCACAAGGTTACCGAATGCAGGATAACGTCTTTCGAGGTAATAATCGCGGTCCTCTTCGGGAATAGCTGTTGGCTTCAAAGTTCCTTTCTGAATTTTTTCGGCATCTTCCTTTTTCTTGGGCACCCATATGCGGCCATCATTGCGGAGACTTTCGCTCATCAGGGTCAGCTTCGATTGATAATCGCCGTGCACAGGAATACAGGTGGGGTGAATTTGTGTAAAACTGGGGTTCCCAAAAAAGGCGCCTTTCTTATAGGTTTTCCAGGCAACGCTGCCATTTGAGGCCATGGCATTGGTGCTCAGGAAGAACACATTGCCATATCCACCGGTAGCGATTACCACGGCATGGCCAAAATAACGTTCCAGTTCGCCGGTAACCAGGTTGCGCATAATCACACCGCGGGCGCGTCCGTCAACCATTACGAGGTCCATCATATCGCGTCGGGTGTACATTTTTACCGAGCCTTTATTGATCTCTTTGCTCAAAGCACTGTAGGCGCCCAGCAACAATTGTTGTCCGGTTTGTCCGCGCGCGTAAAAGGTGCGCGACACCTGCGCGCCCCCAAAGGAGCGGTTGTCAAGCAATCCGCCATATTCGCGGGCAAAAGGCACCCCTTGGGCAACACATTGGTCGATGATGCTGTTGCTTACTTCGGCCAATCGATATACATTGGCTTCGCGCGAACGGTAGTCGCCCCCTTTGATGGTATCATTAAACAGCCGGTAAACGCTGTCGCCATCGTTGGTATAGTTTTTTGCAGCATTTATTCCGCCTTGCGCTGCAATACTATGTGCACGCCTGGGGCTGTCGTGAATGCCAAATATCTTAACATCGAAACCCATTTCGCCCAAACTGGCTGCAGCTGCGGCACCTGCAAGCCCGGTGCCAACAACGAGGATGTCGATCTTGCGCTTGTTGGCAGGGTTTACCAGGTTTTGGTGAACTTTATAATTGGTCCATTTTTCGGCCAGTGGCCCTTGTGGAATTTTTGCGTCTAACTTTGCCATATCTATGCTGTGCTTTTAAAAGAAATAAAGTACTACCGGAATAGCAATATAACCCCCTGTTACCACGATGGTATAAAACTTACCAATGAGTTTGATGGCAGGTGTATAGGTTTTGTGATACAGACCCAGCGATTGAAATGCCGACTGAAAGCCGTGATCTAAATGGAAACCAAGTAGCAATAGCGAAACGATGTAAAAAACAACATAGCCCAAATCCTTGAATAACTCGATTACGAGCAGGCCAACGTCCCTGTAGGTGTCACCCGAATCGTAAGTGATCATGGGTACTTCGCCAAATTTTACCCTGAAGAAAAAGTTGGCCATGTGAATGCCTAAAAAGATCAGAACGATAACACCCGTATGAATCATAAATTTAGAAAAATAGGATGTTTCGCTGTGCCCCTTGCGCTCGTAGCGCGTGGGACGGGCCATCCAGTTTTGCAACTGAAGCACAAAACCCAGTATGATATGAAGAATAAATCCGGCAAACAGCACCCATTGAAACCCTTGTATCAAAGGATTG
>CAYTUA010000136.1:0-5546 GCA_964440855.1 uncultured Lentimicrobiaceae bacterium | reverse complement strand
GGGAAGATTGAGTGGCTTTTTCATAAAAACTACTATCATATTGTCACAGAAGGCAGTAATGCTGGAAGATTCAAACAAACAAACAAACGGTATATTGGGCAACTAAGTCTATATTTTGGTAATTGTCCTGAAGTTTCGAATGATGCACAAACAAGCAGTTATTCACTTTCAGATTTGTTTAAACTTTTTAAAGATTATTATCAGAAATGCGGGGGAAACGCTACAATACTGCCTAAACGGGTTGGCCCTAAATCAATAAAGCATCTTGATCTGGTCGCAAGTTTTACGCATACGAAAATGAGTTTCACTGGAGCACGATTATGGTTGACCGATGCTGATTTTCCTGCAAACAATGATTTTACAGGAGGATTGGGTTTTGAAATACGCTTTCCGCGTTCAAATTATGCTTCATCAATTTATGCAGAACTGCTTTACAATAGCATAAAGACAAAAGCCACCTATTTGTTTTACGATATGGGAGCTTATCAAACTTACAAGCATACAAGTTTTAATATGCAGTATCTTCATTTAAAGGCCATGTACCAATATAATTATTCATTAGGGAGCAGCAGGCTGTTTGCCAATGCAGGTTTAGGGTTTGGATATATGGTATATCGGGATAATTTAATGGTGACTGAAAGAATTACCCCTACCCAAACAACGGAAACATATAGCCTGCCAATCAGCAATGATTTTGGCCGTGAAATGATCAGAACACTTGACCCTTCGATGATCATTGGGGTGGGTTCAAATTACAAGCGCTTTACGGTTAGAGCACAATTTGAGATTCACAAAGGCCCTTCTGAAATGTTTGGCGTTGGTTCTTCAGTAAAACGTTTTTACTTTAGCCTTGGATATGCCATTTTAGATTAGTTTTGTGAAAAACACAAATATGCCTGTACACGCATTGTATTTGGATTGCACTAGTAATAAAGGTTTTGAGCAGCTAACAATTCATCAGCCAAATGATTATGAAGGTGAGGTTGTTTGTACGCTTCTGCGCAGAAAAACTGATCTCGCAAGTGATAAGGCCATATTGTATGTCCATGGCTTCAATGATTACTTCTTTAATGACTGGCTGGCCGGGCAATTTATTAACGAAGGCTATCATTTTTATGCCCTCGATCTGCGCAAATGTGGACGCTCGTGGCTGCCACACCAAAAGTTCAACAACTTGCGCAACATCAGCGAATATATGGAAGATATTGATGCCGCCCTCAGCCAAATGGCCGACGAAGGAATCGAAAACGTATTGCTCTACGGTCATTCTATGGGAGGCTTACTAACAGCATATTATGCCAGTAAAAATCCACACCACAAAATGCTCCGGGCTGTTGTTTTAAACAGCCCCTTTTTCGAAATGAATGAAGATTGGTTTACACGCAACATATTGTTACACCTCACCAGTTTTTTGGCGAAATGGTTTCCAAATGTGCTTGTACCGGGCGGTTTTTCGAAGTTTTACGGCCCCAGTTTGCACCAAAGCGCTTATGGCGAGTGGGATTACAATCTCGACTGGAAACCCCATATCATGCCCAAAGTGAATATGGGTTGGACAAGGGCCATTTTCCGTTGTCAGCAGGAAGCACAGCAAGGCCTTGAAATCAAACAGCCCGTGTTGGTTTTGTATCCTGAAAAATCTGTTTATGGCCGCAAATGGAAAAAGGAATTTTCTGAGGCAGATGCTGTTCTAAAGGTGGAAAGTATCCGTAAATTCAGCAGGAAAATACAGGGCGACTGCACCCTCATGCAACTTGAAAATGCCGTGCATGATGTGATGCTTTCCAAAAAGCCGGTTCGCGAAAGGGCTTTTAAACAGCTCATTGCCTGGTCAGGCAAATATTTTTAGGATATGGGATTAATTCAAAACCTGGTAAATGAGCGAAACAGAAAAGATCGATAATAAAAACCAGCCTATGAACCCCTCAAGCACCGCCATATAACGTGGCAAACCACTGATTGGAATATCACCAAAACCTAAAGTGGTGAATGTATTGATTGACAAGGTGATTGCATTCAAGGCTTTTAAGAGCAAATCAAAACTGATTACCAACAACAACCAGGAACCAATGATAAAGCTGGTTGTGATTTTCTTCCCCCGGCTCAAACTTTCCCATTTACCTTTCATAACATCCAGTTTTGAAAGCAAATAGCTAGTTAGTTTGTATTGTGCTATGGATGAGTAATAGATCGGCCGTGCAAGCAGGAGTATATAATTGGGTACCTTTTTTTCACGCTGTTTCATATAGTTTTTAAATGCTTTAAAGCTTTCCAGTTTTTCATAATAATCATCTGTGTATAACTCACCAATGCTCCGGTCCTGCTCGAAATAACGCACAAAAAACTGAATTCGATTGATCAGCTTGTTATTACTTACACTGTCCCAACTGTTGGGGAATAAAAAGTAAATAGCTGCAAAAAAGAGGATTACATACAATGAAACCACGATTCCTTTGGCAGGTTTGGTTCCATAGTCAGAAAACGTGCCAATAAAACGATGCAGCTGGTAATCAAAATAGTTGGCGAAGCCAGAATTATTCTTATAAAAATACAATTTTTCCGTTTTCTCCAGATTTTTCATATCGATATAGCAGTCGTTGGCAATGCGGCGCGGTTCGTTAAAGAGCAATATCTGATGAATCATCCTGTACATGGGCATAAGGGCCCTGTAGGCATAAGTATGTCCAAAATCTGCCAAATTGTCCATTTTCAGATAACGCTGTTTAAAGGTAGAATCATAGGCTGGGAAGTTGGGGTCGTTCACAAAAACCAGTTTGTTTTTAATGTCTTCCCATTCAATGCGCGAACGGGCAGGACTGAAATTAACCCCTAAAAGCGCGAGGTAGGCATTGAAAGTATTGTGCATGATAGCTGTGCTGCCATCGATAAGAGAGCCACTAATAACCAAATCTACATCAAAAGTATTGATCCCGATACTGAAATAATCATTGGCTTTAACCTGCAAAAAAACATAGGCTTCAGGAACGGCAGAACTAAATTCATTGTCAACTAGCTGTATTGTTTCCAATGGGGCATCATAGATCAGCATATTCAGGGGATTTATGGATTCACTCTGAAAGCTATTGTCATAAATCATTATATTTTCGATTGTTTGTCCATATTTGCGGATGCTCAATTGCTTACTAAACCTTGAAAAATTCAGATTCAAGAATTTAATTGTACCAGCACTTAAGGCATCCAGATAAACATCTTCATCAAAAACACTGTAAAGCATATCCAGGCTGGTAGCTGAAACATTCACCAAATGCAAAGGTTTTTGCCAATGGATGTGATGGAATGCCGGATAATATTCAGGCAATTGTTCCGAATCACCAAAAGTAACCCGTTCAAAATAAACAGCTTTATCGATAAAAATGGTATCAAATGGAGCTACCGGGGCGTGGTTGTCGTAAGCAAAAGCAAATCGCCTATCTTTTTGCTGGTCGAATACTACGTCAACATCAGTTATCCTTACAAGCGTATCCTCACTATTTTGAATCCATTTAAACAATTCATTGTAAGAAAGTTGCTTGTTTGATAAAGTGCTTTGCGCCTGCTCATTCAAAGCAAACAGACACATGCCAAAAATGAGTAAAACATATTTATTCATAAGTTGATTTCTTATTTGGTATTCGGTGGCAATAATACAAATAATGTAGATTTGACTATTTGCATTAAAATCTTTACCTTTGCAAAGCTTTTTGGTACACTTTGTGTAGTAAGAAGCAGCTATATTCAGTTTCATGGGGCTGACTGGTTTTGACAGCAAGATGAATGATTATGTAAGCATGCCGAGCCTTGCGATGACGCTCGCTAATCTTGATCGCACAACAACAACTGGCGAAAATAACTACGCTCTCGCTGCTTAAACTGAAGTTCAGTAAGTTTTAGCTTCATCCCGTTACAAGGTAATGGGACGAGACATCCCGCAGGTGGAAATTCCTGATACCGGCCTGACCACGGGGTGCTAATCAATTTCGGGATAGCCTGGCAAGTGCTTCGATTGCCGGGCGAAATTCAGAAGATAAGACTTGGTTTAGGGTGACTGTTTCCTTGCCAGGTACGAAAATCAAGAACAGGATAAGCATGTAGAAAGCCTGATGGTTCCTTGTTTGGACCCGGGTTCGATTCCCGGCAGCTCCACTTCTCAGAAAAATCCTAACCCAAAAAAGCCATCGAAAGTTGGCTTTTTTTTGTTGTTAGCTTTCTGTAATTACTCTTTCATTATTTTCCAACTCATTCCTTGCTCTCCCTGTTGAAGGTGAACCAAATACAGTCCCGAAGGCCATGCTGACACATCCAAAGCCTCTTTGCCAACATTTCCTGCCCCCAAGAGCATACCCGAAAGGTTATAAATGCGATACATATACCCCTCTACATTCTTTATATACAATTGATTTTCAATTATTTTTACAGATGGCGGATGTGCCAATGAAGCATGGCCAAGCCCCACAGGGTCCCATTCATAGTAATAGGATTCGGAGATAGAGGTGCAACCATTGTCATCGGTATAGCGGAAACTATAGTAGCCGTTGCTTTCCGGAATCAGAAACTCACCGGTAGCTCCTGGTATGGGCATCAATCCGGCATACCACTGACCGGGATACAGTGAGGTAAAAAGTGTGTCGGCCTGCTGGGTAATTTCAGGCTGTGGCGGCTGGTGCACTTCCACTGGCAAACCAATACTGTACTGCACATAATTTGGGCATAGCGATGGGGAGCCGCGCACGGTGTAAATTCCCGTTTGATCTACCTGATAAATGGGGTTGTTGGCGCCCTCAATGGGGTTTCCATTGCGAAACCACTGCACATTGTTGGTATAAGGGCTCATTACTTCGAAAAACAATTCGTCATCCTTGCACATTTCCCATCCATCACCCGTGTACCAATAGCCCTGTCCATAACTGGAAACGACCAGGGGCATAAACACATAGCCATCTACCAATATGGAAGGTGACATACCTGATTCGTCGCCCTGAGTGACATAAACGCTGAAATTGGCCCCTACATCAGCCGAATAGCTGACTGTATGGCTTTGAGCAGTTGCCCCATCGACAGGATTTCCGTTTTTATACCATTGGTAA
Source organism: uncultured Lentimicrobiaceae bacterium (assembly GCA_964440855.1). Lineage (GTDB taxonomy): Bacteria > Bacteroidota > Bacteroidia > Bacteroidales > F082 > CALAZZ01. The sequence continues at coordinate 462 of CAYTUA010000136.1, read as the reverse complement.
GTATCGTATTCCTGTGTTAAAAGGGTTTCGTTGCCCCCCGGACAAAGGATTACATCGCCATTGATGATGGTGGGGTTCAGTGTTTGTGCCTCTACCACAGCTGAAATGCACAACAGGATGATTAAAAGCAAACCAGCATTAATGCTAAAAAAAATTGCGTGTTGTTTCATAAGTTGACGTTGTTAATTCTTAAACAGTTCGATTGAATTCAATTGTCATGAATTGCTATCACAATATTACAAAATATGTTAGCACGCTACAAGACAATGAAAAGCAAATTGTGTATTTTTGCAAACCATTTTGGCTCCGTAGTTCAATGGATAGAATAGCAGATTCCGGTTCTGTCGGTTGGGGGTTCGAGTCCCTCCGGAGTCACTAAATAATGAGAATGCTTTCTGGCATTCTCTTTTTTTTTGTTGTTTTTTGCTTGGTATCTTAATACGGGCGTTTAAGGGATAGGCA
>CAYTUA010000135.1:0-3186 GCA_964440855.1 uncultured Lentimicrobiaceae bacterium | reverse complement strand
CAATCAGGTTTCGATGGCTGGATACCGTTTTTTATAGAAACCCTGGATGAAAATGGCCCCAAAAAAGAGCTATATGCCGAGCATATGTCGATGGAATTTCCTTTTCGGGTTGCAGAAAATATGTATATGGCACGCCATTATAAAAATGAAATATTCAGGCTTATTGCCGCTTCCGAAATGAAAAAGAAAGAATACCGATACAGCGATATGGGTTTCTATTTTATTCCCGAATTGGTGGAGTTGATTACCAATCAAACATTTGAAGTTTTTTTACAAGAAAACTTTTTTCAACCCATGGGCTTAGGCCGGATGCTTTTCAGACCCCGCTACAGCCTGATCTTGGATGAAATTATTCCCACCGAAAAGGATACTATTTTCAGGCGGCAATTGCTTCATGGAGATGTTCACGATCAGGGTGCAGCCATGTTGGGAGGCATTTCAGGACATGCCGGACTGTTTTCCAACGCCATGGAAGTGGCTGCGATTATGCAAATGCTGCTGAATGATGGAAGCCTGAACGGTTATCAATACCTCAAACCTGAAACAGTAAATTATTTTAATACGGTGCATTTTGCGAAAAATAAAAATCGTCGGGGAATTGGTTTCGACAAACCACCCATTGACAAACCAAAGTTTCGCACCCCGGCTGATGCAGCATCCCCTCAAAGTTTCGGACATACGGGCTTTACAGGTGTCTTTGCATGGGCCGACCCGCAGAATGAATTAATCGTTGTATTTTTGTCCAATCGGGTGCATCCGGATAGCAAAAACAACGCTATCAGCCGCATGAATATTCGAACGAATATCCATCAACTGTTTTATGAAGCCGTTGCCAAACCTGATGAACTAATTAATTGATAACAAATAGATAGGTATTCTTAATTCGTACTGCTATGCGTAAGATATTGACTACGGTCCTCATTTGGGTGTTCTCTTTCATTTTTATGTTTATGTTAGCTGTTTATCAGCGCTTGACTGGCCCTACACACCCCTTACGGGGAAAGGTGGAACTGAATGGCCAAACCTACAAATATAAATTTCTCCGCAGCCACGACACAGGTATTGATGCCCCTTTTGAAATGGAAGTGCCTGAAGGTGCTGTGGCCATATTCAGGTATAAACGCTTTAAAAGCTTCGATGAATGGACAGCTGTGGAGGTATATCCCGAAAATGGAAGTATAAAATTGGCAGTGCCTTCGCAGCCGGCTGCCGGAAAGGTAGAATATCAGCTTGCTTTGCTGTATAAGGATAAATCTTATCCACTTACCGATGAGCCTGTTATCATCAGGTTTAAAGGCAGTGTACCTGATTTTGTTCTCATACCACATATAATTTTTATGTTTCTGGCTATGGTACTTAGTCTACGCACCGGGATCGAAGCCTTGCTGAACCGACCGCACACATTCCGATTAACAAGCATTACGCTCTTGCTTTTGTTTTTTGGGGGGCTGATATTTGGCCCGATTGTGCAGAAGTACGCTTTTGATGCTTATTGGACAGGCTGGCCCTGGGGTACTGACCTTACAGATAATAAAACCATCGTGGCCTTCCTGTTCTGGCTCACTGCCTGGATCGTTTTATATCGAAAGCGGCAAAACAGGGTGTGGCCCATAGTGGCCATGGTTGTCATGCTTGCGGTTTATTTGATTCCGCATAGCATGTTGGGTTCTGAACTTGATTACACAGAATTGGAGACTGAACAATTAGATAAACAGGAGATAAACCAATGACATATTTTATTATCGGCATTACCGTAATCGTTTCTTTTATAGCCTTCTCAAATCCTGATTTGTTTGGGCGAATGAGTTTTAATCCCTGGATGATAAGGGAACGCAAACAGAGTTGGCGCTTTCTTACGCATGGTTTTATCCATGTGGGATGGGCTCATCTGCTCATCAATATGTTTGTTTTGTTTTCGTTTGGACGCATGGTCGAAACTTCCTTTGGGGTAATTTTCGGCCCTGGTAAAGGCTTGTTTCACTATGCCTTGCTCTATTTTGGAGGTATTCTTTTTTCTTCCTTACTCGATTTTGGGAAGCAAAAGCACAATCCAAACTATGATGCCGTAGGCGCTTCAGGGGCCGTGGCTGCTGTTGTTTTTGCCAGTATTATCCTTTCACCCAAGAGTACCTTGTTTATTTTTCCGTTACCCATTCCCATCCCGGCTTTTGTTTTTGGGATTCTCTACCTGGCTTATTCCGCTTATATGGGCAAAAGGGGAGGAGACAACATCGGCCACAATGCCCATTTTTTGGGGGCAGTATATGGAATCCTGCTTACCATAATCCTCGAACCTGCGCTGATTAATATGTTCTTCAAGCAGTTTGGTGCTTGATAGATTGCCTGTTTTTTTTTTAATAAATACCTGATTATGAACCTGAACTTAAAAGATAGATTGTTTATTGTATGCGGCGCAGGCAGCGGTTTTGGCCGTGCTACTGCTGAAAAACTATTGGATGAAGGTGGCAGGGTGATTGCTGTAGCCCGCTCAGGGGAAGTGATGGAAAATTTTGCAGCACAATATCCTGAAAAACTGACTTGCATTACCGGAGATATTACACTGGAAAGCACACAGGATCGGGTGATAGAAGCATGTGGAACAGTGCAAATCGATGGCGTACTCGTGAATGCAGGCGGCCCACCGGCCATGTCGTTCCTCGAAAGCAAAATGGACGATTGGGACCAGGCATGGTTGCAGTTGATCAGGTGGAAAGTGGCTTTTGTAAAAAAAGTTATTCCACTGATGCAATCCAATGCTTACGGACGCCTAGTCTTTGTTGAAAGCGTTTCGGTGAAGCAACCAGTCGAAAATCTGGTATTGAGCAATTCCTTGCGCATGGCTGTGGTTGGTTTCGTTAAAACATTGTCCACCGAAGTGGCCGGACAAAACATCACCCTAAACATTTTGGCGCCAGGCTATCACAACACGGCTGCCATGCAGCGCCTCTTTGCCAAAAAAGCCAAATTGATGCAGATAACAGAACAAGAGGCCAAGCAAAGTTTTGAGCAATCAATCCCCGTTGGCCGGATGGGTGAAGCATACGAAATGGCCGAATTGGCTGCATGGCTGCTTTCGCCCAATTCGCGTTATGTAACGGGGCAAACTTTTACCCACGACGGCGGTATTGTGCGGGGCGTTTTTGGATAAAAAAAAAGGCCGCACAGTTTCCCGTGCGGCCCCCATCA
>CAYTUA010000134.1:0-9314 GCA_964440855.1 uncultured Lentimicrobiaceae bacterium | reverse complement strand
GTATTTTTCATAACGGCTGGCTCAACGTTTGATGTTTAGCCTGTCCAGAGCTTGCCTGTATGCACGGGCATTGCGCTGATGCTGCAAATTGGTTTCGGCAAATGCATGATACCCCGACATGTCATCGCGCGCACAGAAGAAAAAATAACGATGTTTTTCATAGTTGAGTACAGCATCGATTGAGGCGATAGAAGGCAAACAAATCGGGCCAGGTGGCAATCCGCCATGCTTATAGGTATTGAATGGTGACTCGATTGTTTTGTGTACATCAAGCACGCGCCTAATCTCAAAATCACCTACTGCAAATACCAGTGTAGGGTCTGCCTGCAAACGCCATCCTGAGCGCAATCGGTTTATATAAACGCCTGCCATGGTAGCCTTTTCATCATTCATATTCGTTTCGCGATCAATTATTGACGCTAAAACTGATACCTCAATTTCGCTAAGCCCTGCTTCATTTGCTTTATCCTTCCGGCTTTGATCCCAGAATTTTTGGTACTCCTGAAACATACGCGAAACAAAGGCCTCAGGATTAGTAGTCCAGTAAAATTCATATGTATTGGGGATAAACAAGGCGGGCAAGGTCATGTGGTTGAAACCCAGATAAGAAATATAAGCAGAATCTGTGAGTAAATTTATTAGTGAAGCCGAATCAGCTTCAATTTGCTGCGATACCCGACCGGCAAGCTGATAAATATCTCTTATGTTATTGAAAGTCAAACGTACAGGGGTCTGTTTACCTGACCGCAATAGATTGATTAGCTCATCATTGCTCATGCCATGACTGATGATATATCGCCCCCCCTTGATATTGTTGGGATAGCTCTTTCTTTCGGCCAGCCATTCAAAATTATTCCTATGAACGATAAGTCCTTGGTTGTAAAGAATTTGCTTTACTTGGTCAAAATTGCTGTCGCTTGGAATAAAGATGGAAATTTCAGCTTCGCCGGGAGTCCACACGTTGGGCCTGTATATTATGGAATAGAGCAGATAACCTGCACCCAATCCTGACAGTAAAAGGAAAAATAGGAAAAAAATGATAAAACGATGCAGGACTGATTTTTGGCGTTTTGCTCTTGGCCGGCCAAATTTTTGATGGTAATAACTCATTGGTTGATTAGTTGATGGTTTGGGTTGATGTGCTGAAATTGAATTTGGTCTATCCAAACATTGTTTTCGTGAATCCATTCCTTTCTGATGCCTGTTTGAATATAGCCAAGCTTGCTAAAAACAGCTATACTGGGCTTATTATCAGCATTGATAAAGCAAAAAAGCTGATGCAGGTTCAGGGTTTCGAATGCATAGTGCTCAAAAACTTCGAGAGCCTGACTTGCAATGCCTTTCCCCCTTTCGGTATTTTCTATCATGATACCAACGCCTGCCCGGCTATGTCGTGGGTCAAAATCGTACATATCGAGCGCGCCAACAACAATGAACCTGTCATTGTGACGTTTTTCAATCATAAAGCGAAGTTGTTTGTTGGCATACAAATCAGTTGAATTTAAGATGAATTCTTCGATTTGAAACATAGAATATGGCACATAATTGTCCCCAACATGCCAAATCTGTGGGTCATTTTCCCAATGATAAATAAGTCGGGCATCAGCAGGCTCTGGAGCACGCAAGTGAATTTGCCCTGATTTGCTGAACATAAGCGTTTTTTTGTGGCACTAAAGTACAAAATAAAACAACACCCTCTTTGCTAAATTGGTCGGCTTATTGTGATTTTAAAAATGGCTAAACAGCTAAGTCAACAATACCACTAAATACCCTTTCAGCAGGCCCCGAGAGGACGATTTGTGTATATGTTTCGTCCATTTTCTTTAGCTTAATGCTGAGCAATCCTCCCCTGGTATTTATATCAAAATTGTTACCACCGTACCAAAGATTTGCTGCAATAGCAGCTGCTGTAACCCCGGTCCCGCAGCTTAGAGTCTCATCTTCAACACCACGCTCATAGGTGCGCAAGTGGTAAGAATTTTCTTCTTTCTCCATAAAATTCACATTCACCCCTTCTGGTGAAATGGTTTTGTCATGCCGTATTTGTCTGCCTACTGTCTTTATATCAACCTGATCAATACTTTCAACACGACAAACATAGTGGGGCGAACCTGTATTTACGAGCAGGTGATTTTCGTCAACATGCCAATGTTTAACATCTGACATGCCAAGCTCCACCATGGTTACCCTGTCGTTGGAGTTGATAATCTGAGCAGCATGCAGGCCGTCAAATGCATCAAATATGGTACTGGTGTTGATGATTTTAAGAGAATATGCAAAGGCAACTGCACAACGTCCTCCGTTGCCGCACATACTGCCTTCAAATCCATCAGCATTGTAGTAAAGCATGCTGAAATCCGCCTCCTTGCTTTTTTCAATGAGAATTAAGCCATCCGCTCCAATGCCAAAATGGCGGTCGCATAGTGTTTTCACTTGATCGGTTGATAATTTATAATGACCCTCCCTGTTATCAGCCATGATAAAATCGTTTCCGCTGCCGTGGTATTTATAAAACCTAAATGGTTGTTTATCTATATTATTCATATCAATTTGCTCCAAAATGCCTGTATACGAATTTGTTAATTCTTCTTAACCGAATAAATGCTGGTTCAATTTTTGTAGTCAAAGTTACAACAAATAAAAAGCTAACTGCCGAATAAATGAACTTGATACATGCTGTGATATTCATTCGGTTGTTAACATGAATTAACAAGGCCATGAAAACTTTTGTGACGACAATCCGTTTAGAGTTAGTAATGCCATCTTACAGTTGAGATTATAAGATAAACTAATCGTTAAACCGTAAAATTATAAGTTATGAAACAAGGAGCTAAAAATTTGTTTGCCGGAGTAGCCGGAGGTGTTATTGTTCTGACAATATTTACTTTATTCAACCTTGGCAATGGCGGGAGTGATCTATTTACGGGAGAATCTACGAAACGTTCAACAGTTCAGCCTGAGGAAGTGAATCTTTACAGAACGGCCTATAATTCAATCCCACAAGATATTGACTTTGTGGACGCAGCTGAACGTACTGTAAATGCCGTGGTGCACATACGCACGGAAATGACAAGGCGCACAGATTCCTATGATGATTTTTTTGGCAGTTTGAGAGAGTACTTTTATGGCCATCCCCACCATGGACGTTCCAATAAATTGGTGGGCTTTGGTTCGGGGGTGATATTGTCGCACGATGGTTACATTGTAACCAACAACCATGTGGTTGAAGGGTCTGATAAAATTGAGGTGACTTTCAACGATCGCAGAGTTATGGCAGCAGTTGTTGTAGGGAATGACCCATCCACTGACCTGGCACTTATCAAAGTAGATGCGGACGATTTGCCATTTATCACTTATGGCAATTCAGATGAACTCAAAGTAGGTGAATGGGTTTTGGCTGTCGGGAATCCTTTTAATCTCACTTCTACTGTTACTGCCGGTATTGTAAGTGCTAAAGCAAGGAATATAAACATTTTAGGCTCTCGTTCGTCTATTGAATCATTTATTCAGACAGATGCTGTGATTAACAGGGGCAACAGTGGGGGCGCCTTGGTGAATACCCATGGTGAACTTGTAGGGGTTAATGCTGCAATTGCATCAAGGACTGGTGTTTATGAAGGCTATTCATTTGCTATACCTGTCAATATTGTCCGAAAGGTTGTTGATGATCTGATTAGTTTTGGAGAGATTCAACGAGGTTATATTGGTGTGGAAATCCGTGAAATGACAGCTGAATTGGCCCAGGAGACAGGACAATCTACCATTAAAGGGGTTTATATAGCTGGAATTTCTGAAGACGGAGGTGCTGCAGATGCAGGTATCAAAACGGGTGAAGTGATTTTAAGCGTTGATGGCAAGCCAGTAAACACCATGTCGCAATTATTGGAGGCAGTAGGCCAATACCGACCGGGTGATGACGTAGAAGTTGTAACCAGTAAAAACGACCGCAAAAAAACCTATTCTGTCATGTTGAAAAACCTTCAGGGCAATACTGATATAATGAAAAGGCAAGAGCAGTTTTATAGCGAAACTTTGGGTGTGACTCTAGAGAGGCTTTCAGCAAGCGACAAAAAAAGCCTTGGAATTAACCACGGTTTGCGTGTGAGCGAATTGGGTGATGGTATTTTCAAGCGCGGCGGAATTGCCAAAGGTTTTATTGTTACCAACATCAATGGCCAAAAAATTGATTCAAAAGCGGACCTTGAAGCAGCCTTGTCCAATTCACGAAGCAAATCAACCCGTGTGCAAGGCATGTATCCCAATGGAATGCGTATAAGTTTTGAGTTTTTTGAGTAATTTAGAATAATTTTAAATAAATTGCGTTCTTTTTTAGGCTGAAAAGCAATTGGCAAAAGACAATTATTGTATCATAAAGTGAAATCATTTAATTGCTTAGCCTTAAAATTCAATTTCAGCAGGAGCGCACTTTCATGATTCAGCTCAAGATAAAGCTGAAAATAATTGAACCGAAACAGAACTTTTTCTGTTTTCAATCGTAAAATAAAGATTACAATGAGGCAATTAAAGATAACAAAATCGATTACCAACCGTGAAACCGCTTCACTGGACAAATACCTTCAGGATATTGGAAAAGAAGGATTGATAACAGCTGAAGAGGAGGTTGAGCTTGCCCGTAAGATAAAAACAGGCGACCAGAAAGCATTGGAGAAAATGGTGAATGCCAATCTTCGTTTTGTGGTTTCTGTGGCAAAGCAATATCAAAATCAAGGTCTTAGCTTGCCAGATTTGATCAATGAAGGCAACTTGGGCTTGATAAAAGCTGCCCGCAGGTTTGACGAAACGCGGGGATTTAAATTTATTTCATATGCCGTTTGGTGGATTCGTCAATCCATTCTTCAGGCTTTGGCCGAGCAATCACGAATAATCCGCTTGCCACTGAACCAGGTGGGCTCGCTTAATAAAATAAAAAAAGCTTCCTCCAGACTGGAACAACAGTTTGAACGATTGCCATCTTCGGATGAGATTGCCGAAAATTTAGATGTTCCCGGACACAAGATTGAAACCGCATTGAAGATTACCACCAGGTATATTTCGATGGATGCCCCGCTCAAAACAGACGAGGACATAATGTTTCTGGATTCTTATATCCCTGAAGAGACTGAAGAAACTGACGAATATCTGATACGTGAATCCCTTGGAAGAGAAATTCAGCGTTCGCTTGCATCTTTGTCGGACAAAGAGCGTCAAGTTATCAATATGTATTATGGTATTGGAATGAGCCACAGTCTTACGCTGGAAGAAATCGGGGCAAAATTTGACCTTACACGCGAAAGGGTCCGGCAGATAAAAGAAAAGGCCATTAGAAGGCTCAAGCATACCTCTAGAAGCCGTTTGCTCAAAGCTTATCTGGGCCAATAATTTCTGAATAAAATACTTAAAAACAGGGTTTTGAGAAAAGCCCTGTTTTTTTTGTGTTTTTTTGCAATCGTTTGCGGAAGTATTTTCTAAATTTGCCGGAGAACAATTACCAATTTCTTTTTTCACGTATTTCACATCAAACTTTACCTAACTTACCAAAATTCAAAACGTATGAACAAATTTGACGCCTCCCTCCAATCATGGATTGACAATGAAAAAGCATCAACCGAATTTATTAATGTAGTCAGCTGCTTGTGGTTCGAGAAATCAATTGAGTTAATTTTACTACGCTCCGTATTGGTAAACAGGGGCACAGGTAAAATCCTTAACAAGCATATCAGGGCCGAAACCATTTTAAAAAAGCCAGTCAGGGTGCAGGATTCTTTATTGATTGCCAGAGCTATTTTGGAAGAAGACATCGCACCTGCCCGCATTGATATTGGCAGGCTTAACAGCGAATGGACTGATGAAAAAGACAACTACAATTCGGTTAGGGAATTTGTGCTTGATAAGCTGAAGGCTTTTGTTAAAGCACCGCCTCGCAGTACAAAAACGCAAGATGTTGTGCTGTATGGATTTGGCCGAATTGGCCGTCTGCTGGCCCGCGAATTGATTCAATATGCCGGCAATGGTTCCCATCTGCGCTTACGCGCTATTGTTACCCGCAGCAACAGTGCTGAAGATATCCATAAACGAATTTCGTTGTTCCGCAAGGATTCCGTGCATGGTACTTTTGATGGTGTTGCCAACGAAGATATTGAAAACAATGCCATGATCATCAATGGTCATACAGTGAAAATGCTGGCAGCAAATAATCCGGAAGATTTGGATTATGAAGCAGAAGGGATTAAAGATGCTTTGGTAATAGACAATACCGGTGTTTTCCGCGACCGCGAAGGCTTGGGGCGTCACCTGAAGGCCAAAGGGGTTTCGAAAGTACTGCTTACCGCACCCGGAAAAGGCGATATTCCTAATATTGTTTACGGGGTAAACCAAGGCGATGTTGATGTGGATAATGAGCGGATTTTCTCGGCTGCATCATGCACCACCAATGCCATTGTACCCGGATTGGAAATCATTGAAAAAAATCTGGGTGTTCTTAAGGGCCATATTGAAACCATTCATGCCTATACCAACGATCAGAACTTGTTGGACAACTACCATAAAAAAACCAGAAGAGGCAGGTCAGCGCCTTTGAATATGGTGATTACAGAAACGGGAGCTGGCTCAGCAGCAGCCAAAGCCATCCCTACCCTCAAGGGAAAGCTCACCTCCAACGCGGTGCGGGTGCCTGTGCCCAATGTGTCCCTGGCTCTTTTAACACTCGAAGTAAAAAAGGAAACCACCGTTGAAGAAGTGAATAACCTTTTCCTGGAAGCATCGCTCAAAGGCACCTTAATAGAACAGATACGTTTTAGCAATTCTACTGAATTTGTGTCGTCCGACGGAATTGGCGATTCTTGTGCGTGCATTTATGACAGTCCTGCCGCAAAAGTTTCCGACGATGGCCGTACTGTTATTTTATATTTATGGTACGACAACGAGTTTGGATATACCAGTCAGGTAATTCGCCTGGCCCGACACATTGGTAAGGTTAAGAGTTACAGGTATTATTAGCCCTAAGCCAGCTTCTTATCCTTTGGTTTTTCAAGACTGATTATAGCAGGCTGATTTTATCTTTTTGGTTAACAACTGTTTCAAAACAAATTGAATTCAATCCGATAAACTTGGGATAAAGTCTTAAATTTGTCCGCTTATTGAAGCAAAAACCAAATGAAAGACGCAAAGTATATTTTCGTAACAGGCGGTGTTACCTCCTCCCTTGGAAAAGGGATTATTTCCTCATCTTTAGCAAAATTGCTGCAAGGTCGCGGTTTTTCTGTGACCATTCAAAAACTTGACCCCTATATCAATGTGGACCCAGGCACGCTTAACCCATATGAGCATGGCGAATGTTACGTTACTGAAGACGGCGCCGAAACAGACCTCGACCTGGGCCATTACGAGCGCTTTTCGAACACACCTACCTCTCAGGCAAACAATGTGACTACAGGGAGGATTTACCAAAATGTAATCAGCAAGGAACGCAGGGGTGAGTTTTTAGGAACTACGGTACAGGTAATTCCACATATTACAGACGAAATAAAAAGCAGCGTAAAAATTCTGGGACTTACAGGAAAATATGATTTTGTGATTACTGAAATTGGGGGCACAGTAGGGGATATTGAGTCATTTCCCTTTATTGAAGCCATTCGTCAGATGCGTTGGGAAATGGGTAGGAATTGTGTAGTCATTCACCTCACCCTGGTACCTTACCTGGCAGCAGCAGGCGAGCTGAAAACAAAGCCTACACAGCACTCTGTAAAAACCATGCTGGAGCAAGGTGTGCAGCCTGATATTATTGTAGCCCGCACCGAGAAACCACTGAACGCTTCCATAAAGGGCAAAATTGCCCAGTTTTGTAATGTGGATGAAAGTTCTGTAATCGAAAGTATTGACGCCTCGTCGATTTATGATGTTCCGGTATTGATGCTTGAGGAGAAGCTCGACCTTGAAGTGATGCGTAAGTGCCATGCTGAAGCCCCAAAGGAGATTGACATCAGCCGTTGGAAGAAATTCCTTGACAGGCTTAAGAACCCAAAATATGAAGTAACCATTGGCCTGGTGGGTAAATATGTTGAGCTGAAAGATGCCTATAAATCAATCCACGAATCCTTTATTCATGGTGGTGTGGAAAATGATTGTGCTGTCAGGATTAAATATATCCATAGCGAAAAGATAAATGAAGATAGTGTTGCTGAGTTATTCTCTGATATTGATGGGGTGCTTGTTGCGCCTGGTTTTGGTACAAGGGGCATCGAAGGGAAGATTGCAGCCATACAGTATGCGCGCGAAAACAGCGTTCCGTTTTTTGGCATATGCCTGGGGATGCAATGTGCCGTTATAGAATTCGGGAGAAACGTAATCGGTCTGAAAAATGCCAACTCAACCGAAATGAATCCCAAAACCCCTCATCCAGTCATTGATATCATGGAGGACCAGAAAACAGTTCATGATATGGGTGGAACTATGCGATTGGGTGCCTATCCCTGCCAATTGAAGGAGGATTCAAAAGCATTTAAACTTTATGGCGAAAGGATGGTTTCGGAACGCCACAGACATCGCTTTGAATTTAACAATGCCTACAAGCAACAATTTATTGATCACGGTATGAAGATGACCGGACTTTATCCTAAAGACCAATTGGTTGAGATTATTGAGCTGGACAATCACCCGTGGTTTCTGGCAGTGCAATTCCATCCCGAATACAAAAGCACTGTTGCTAAGGCACATCCCTTATTTGTTGGTTTTGTTGAAGCCGCTCTGCGGAGAAAAACCAAAAAGTAAATCTTACAGTCGGAAAAAACATGTAAATTTTGTTAATGTGCTGTTTTGCTAACATAATGTGCTGGCAATTCAATGCTTTCAGGGCAAATGGCTTTTTTCTCGGATAGGAACCTAAGATGATTTTTGATTATTTGACAATCTTATACCATCCTAATTACCTTCGATCAGTATAAAACTGCTATTTTTGCATCCCTGTAAATTAAGATACACAACAAAATAGTATAATGAATAGAGATACCATTGTAGGCTTCATACTGATTGCAGTCATTCTTGTTGGTTATTCAATCTGGATGACCCCTTCACAAGAAGAAATGGAGCAACGCCGTCAGCGTGCTGATTCAATTTCAGCTGTAAGGCAGCAACAACAAATGCTCGACTCGGTGCGGATGGCTGCGGAAATAAAGCGTATTCAGCAGGAGATTGAGCAGGATACCGATTTGATGGAGTCAGGCAGCGAGCAGCCTGCCGCAGGATCGGCACCCGACTACCAGGAATTGCGAAATCGCTTTGGCCTGTTTGCAGGTGCTTCAAAAGGGCAGGAGCGTATT
>CAYTUA010000133.1:0-2770 GCA_964440855.1 uncultured Lentimicrobiaceae bacterium | reverse complement strand
ATGATGAAAGCAATGCTGATGTTCAGGGCCAGGAGGGCACTTGCATCAAAATTGATGCTTACGCCGGCTAAAGGATCAATTGAGTTTGCCATAAAAAAGCCGTAAAGATACACATTGATTCCAGTATTGCAAGTTTTTACCCTATTTTCGCACCGAAAAGCCTATTTTTGCCACCCAATATTTATTTTAATCCATATGTTCAAACTCTTATCCGTCGTACTTTCCAGCCTTTTTTTCAGCTTGTTTCTTTCAGCACAGGACACACTCACCGTTATGCATTACAACCTGCTTTATTACGGGCAAGGAACTGGTTTTTGCAACAACAGCAACAACAGTCTCGAAATGAAAGACCCCAACCTGAGGTTGATATTAAACGAGATAAAACCGGATATTTTTACAGTCAATGAGATGTCGTCCAGCCAGATAGTCCACCAGCATATGTTGGACGAAAACCTAAATACAGCAGGGGTAAATCATTACAGAAAAGTGAATTATAACCCATCATCTTCATCCAACATTGTGAATATGTTGTACTATGATTCGCGCAAACTGCGGCTAAAAAAACAGTCCGTCGCCCAATCGCTGGTGCGGGATATCGATGTGTATGAACTGTATTACAATTCGAATGACCTGGATCAGGGTGACACCACTTTTGTCATTTGCATTGTAGCGCACCTGAAAGCTGGATCAGGCAGCTCGGAAAGTGAAACCCGCCGGAAACAGGTTGAAAACACCATGCAATATCTTGATACACGCTATTCTAATGACAATGTGCTCTTTATGGGTGATTTTAATTTTTATTCCGGCTACGAACCCGGATTTCAACTGATGCTCAACTACACCAATCCTGCCATGCGGTTTATTGATCCTATCGGTCAGATCGGTGATTGGAACAACAATGCTTTTTATGCCCCAATACATACCCAATCCACCCACACTTCAGCAACCAGTGGCTGCCCTGCCGGTGGCGGCATGGACGATCGCTTTGATTTTATCCTTATCAGCGACGAAGTGCGCTTTGGCACTGATAATGTGCTGTATGTGCCGGGCTCCTATAAGGCTTTCGGGCAGGATGGAAAGCGTTTCAACGGAGCAATCAATGGGCCGCCAGCCAATACGGCTGTATCGCAGCAAATAGCAGATGCCTTGTTTAACTTTTCAGATCATTTGCCTGTGGTATTAAAGCTCAGGATTGATAAGATATTGAAGACCCAAGAAATAAACCTCAAACCTTTTGCGCTTGAAATAGCACCCAACCCTGTGCGAGAACAACTTCAAATCAGCTTCAATCAATTGGTTTCGGGCAATATTCGCATTCAAATCTGGGATGTTCAAGGGCAACTCGTAGCCGAAGATCACCAATATTTTTCAAGCGGACGACAAATCGCTGATTACGATGTGAATGGTTTTGAACAGGGTTTGTATTTTATCAGACTTACGGACGAAAGCGGATTAACCGAAATACAAAAGTTTATCAGGCTTCAATAATTTGTTTTTTAGCCTTTCTGATCACAACAGCCTTAAAAAAGAAAATTTTCTACTTTTACAAAGGTTACGAAAACGCCAGAACCAAATAAGTCTGATCAAATTTCCGATTGAAAAAAGCTAAATCAGGTCAAGAAAATCATCAGGATGATGATCCAAAAACATGAAAAAAATATTCGAAATTAACATAAGTAAAAGCAGGTTGGCCCCAACCGGAAGCTTCCTGTCCCTGTTGGTTTCCGCAGTTTTGGTTTTATTTTTCAATGCATGCAAAAAAGAAACAGACAAAGATCCTGACCCAACAAAGCCCTGGAATCCTACAACTTATGAACTAATTGCTCCGCAAGGATTTCCTGACATTTTGATACCGGAAAACAATCCGATGACCGAAGAAGGGGTGGACTTGGGCCGCCGGCTTTTCTACGATCCCATTCTTTCGGCCGATAACACCCAGTCGTGCGCAAGCTGCCACAATCAAACCCTTTCATTTGCCGAAAACAGCCGTTTCAGTACCGGCATTGATGGCATTTCCGGAAACCGCAACGCCATGGCCCTTATCAACGCCCCCTGGTTCAGGTCACTCAATTGGGATGGCAGTGCTGTTGGCCTCGAAAACCAGGCTTTCGAACCTGTTACCAACCCCATCGAAATGCACAATACATGGCCCGTGGTTGTGGAAAAACTAAAAAACCACAGTCTTTATCCCGATTTGTTTTTCGATGCCTTTGGCACAAGCAATTTCGATTCTACCCATGTGGTGAAAGCTTTGGCGCAGTTTGAACGAACGCTTATTTCGTCCAATTCAAAATGGGACCGCTACCTGCGTGGTGAGGTACAGCTTACACAAAGTGAAAGCAGGGGATTCGAGATTTTCTTTTCGGAAAAGGGGGACTGTTTTCATTGCCACAGCACGATTTTGTTTACCAATAACGAATTTCATAACAATGGTTTGAATTCCGTTTTTGCTGATTCAGGGCTTTTCAAAGTAACAGGAAACCCCAATGATATAGGCAGGTTCAGAACTCCAACCCTGCGCAATGCGGTGTTTACACCGCCCTATATGCACGATGGCCGTTTCGAAACCCTGGAAGAAGTCATTGATTTTTACAGCGAAGGATTACAGTATTCGCCCACCATCGATCCCTTGATGAAAAATGTTGATGAGGGTGGTGTGCGGCTTACAGAAGAAGAAAAATTCAATTTGCTGGCTTTTATCAAAACCCTTACCGACAGCAGCTTTGTGAACAACCCTGCTTTCGCAAACCCCTTTTTGGATGAATAGGTT
>CAYTUA010000132.1:0-5949 GCA_964440855.1 uncultured Lentimicrobiaceae bacterium | reverse complement strand
ATATCAGGAAAAATGGAAATCCCTTTTGCAGAATCTTATAAAATCAAAATGGTTGAGCCTCTGCGCCGCAGCACCCGCGATGAGCGCGAGCAATGGATCAAATCAGCCAACTACAACTTATTCAACCTGCGCAGCGAACAGGTATTCGTCGATTTACTTACCGACTCCGGCACAGGTGCTATGAGCCATTACCAATGGTCGGAAATGATGCTGGGCGACGAATCTTATGCGGGAGCATCGTCCTATTATAAAATGAAGGAGGCCATTAATGAAATCACTGGCTTCCCGCATTTTTTGCCAACCCACCAAGGCCGGGCAGCAGAAAATGTATTGTTCTCTGCTTTGATCAAATCGGGCGATCTGGTCCCCGGCAATGCCCATTTCGACACCACCAAAGGCCATATTGAGTTCCGTAAGGCCACTGCTGTTGACTGCACCATCGACGAAGCCTACAATACCACCCTCGACCATCCTTTTAAAGGAAATATCGACCTGGACAAGCTTGAAACAGTTTATAAAAACAATCCTGTCGAAAAGATACCCATGGTAATTATTACCGTAACTTGCAATACCTCAGGAGGTCAGCCTGTTTCGATGCAAAACATACGCGAAGTGAGTGCCTTGTCTAAAAAATATGGTGTTCGTGTGGTTTTTGATGCGGCCCGTTTTGCCGAGAATGCCTATTTCATCAAAATGCGGGAAGAAGAATATGCTGACAAAACCATACGCGACATTGTGCTCGAAATGTTTTCCTATGGCGATGCCATGACGATGAGCAGCAAAAAAGACGCCATTGTGAATATGGGCGGTTTTATTGGTATGAAGGACGAATCCCTTTTCCGCGAAGCCAGCTTATACAACATTATGTTTGAAGGCTATATCACTTACGGCGGCATGTCGGGACGCGATATGAATGCCCTTGCACAAGGTTTGCGCGAAGGTACCGAATTCGATTATCTTGAAACTCGCATACGACAGGTCGCATTTTTGGGGAAACTTTTACGCGATGCAGACGTGCCGGTGCAATACCCATTTGGCGGACATGCCATTTTTATTGATGCCAAGCGTTTTCTGCCTGAAGTACCTAAGGAAGAATATATTGCCCAGACACTTGCCATTGAAATTTATAAAGAGAGTGGTGTTCGTGCTGTTGAGATTGGAACCATTTTGGCCGACCGCGACCCGGTAAGCCGCGAAAACCGTTATCCTAATCTGGAAATGGTGCGACTGGCCATACCGCGACGCACCTACACCAATAACCATATGCGGTATGTTGCGGCACACATTATAAATCTTTACGAAAAACGTAACCTTATTACATCCGGTTATCGTATAATATATGAAGCTCCCATCATGCGGCATTTTACTGTGGCTTTGGAAAAAGTGTAAGTTTTATGGCGTTGTTTTGATAAAATCATAACATCTTCAATTACAGAACCGTACGACAGGGTTTAATGCAAATTTTACTTGAGAAAGTTAACTGTAATACATTAGCAACAAAACCCGTTCAGTGATAAGTAATTACTGAGCAAAACAGAAAGGAACCTATGTTGATGTGGTTCACTTTTAAACTATATGACAAAGCCCTGAGGGAAAATGTGGTGGAGCAAAATCTAAAACGCCTGCCATTCATTCCGTATTTATTGATACCCTTAAGCTTGGGTCATATTATCTATTTCCTAATCAGCATGCCTGAGCCGGGAACTGTTGAATATACCTGGCGGTTTGGTATCATCTTGTCCCACTCAGTGCTGATTGGTGTTTCGCTGCTTGCTGCCCTGTTAACTTTTACCAGAATTAAGGCAATTATCAAACGGTATCTCGTTAAGCAATTGTTCATTCTTGTTATTATTATGCTATTGCTGCTCACAGCTGCCTCTATCAGCATCATTGATCAGTTAGTTACCCAGGCTATCACTCCGCTGATTATTGCCAGCGTTGCCGTGTCAGTTTTATTTTTAATCCATCCACTTGTCTCATTGATTTTGTTCGGGCTAAACTTTTTGTTTTTTTATTTTTTACTGCCAGTCACTCAAAACAATCCTGAAATCATACTTTCCAATCGTGTAAATGCGATTACCGCCTTTGCACTTGGGTTTCTGGTATCTTACCTTTTTTGGAAAGCCAACCACAATAAGCTCATTCAGCAGGAGCTAATTGCAACACAGCAAAAACAACTGGAGCAAAAAAACAAGGAGCTCAGCAAACAAGCTGAGCGCTTGATTGAATTGAATGCAACCAAAGACAAATTTTTTTCCATCATTGCTCACGACTTACGAAGCCCTTTCAACAGCATCTTGGGCTTGAGTGAAATGTTGGCCGAACACATAAGTGAAAAGCAAACAGATGATCTTGCAAAGTTTTCACATCTTATCCGCAACACCGCTAAACAAACACTTGACCTGCTGACAAACCTGCTCGATTGGTCAAGTTCACAAACGGACCGAATCGAATTCACTCCGGAATATTTTTCACTGTCAGCAGTCGTCATTGAAAATGTGGAATTGCTGGAAGAAATGGCCCGCCAAAAATCCATACGTATCGATTTGGAGCTGGATCAAAACCTCGTGGTTTTTGCTGACAAAGAAATGATTCGTGCTGTGTTGAGGAATTTATTATCCAATGCCATTAAGTTTACAGAGAATGGAGGCCAAATCAAATTGAATACAAATGCCGACGAAAAAGAGTGGGTACTTAATGTACAAGATGATGGCATAGGGATTGAAAAAACCATGCAGCAAAAACTTTTTCGCATTGATTAAACATTTTCAACAAAGGGAACACAAAATGAAAAAGGAACAGGCTTGGGTTTGGTCCTTTGCAAGGAATTTATAGATAAACACAATGGCAAAATTTGGGTAGAAAGTGAACTTGGCAAAGGCAGCACCTTTGGCATTGCCCTACCTAATCAAGTATAAAGTGTTTTGAGGATGTCAAAAGAAAAACAAATATGTAATACCAATAATTCTATTGGCTTGACCATTGTGATATATTGCAGCATCCTTTTCCTTCTTCCGGCAGGCCTGTTTTCTCAAGATTATGAATCCAACAGAAAAAAAGTAAGCCAGCAAATTGACTCGCTCATTAACCTGTCAGCCGCAGAAACAAACACTGGCAAAGCTGTTGAATGGGCAGAACAAGCCATAAACATGGCCGATTCACTTCGCATACAATTATTAAAGGCAAAAGCACTTCGCCAAAGTGGAATATCATGGAAAAGATGGGGAAATACGATCAAATCAACCGAACGGTTGACTGAAGCCATAAGACTTTTTGAATTGTTGAATAACAAGAAGCTTGTTAACCAAAGCAAAATAGATTTAGGAGAAACCTATCGGGCAGCAACTGGCTTTGACCATGCTATTGCTGTGTTTAACGCAGTACTTCCGCAAGTTAAAGCGTATAATGACAGCAACTTAATGGCCGAAACCTATAATCGTTTGGCAGCCACTTATTATGAAATGTTTTATTGGCATCCCGATTTCAAGTTTGTTCTTAATGATTCTATCACTTCGAAAACTGCTTTGCTTAAAAAACTGAATGAATTGCCAAGCCTGAAAAGACTATTAAAAACATCGGAAGCTTATCTGGACAGTGCCATGCGGCTTACCAGCCCTGTTAACATAGAGTTGATAATCTCAAATGAAAACATCCGTGCCTCGCTTTTCAATCAAGTGCTTGAGATTGACTCCGCCCTTGTTGTTTACGATAAGTTGATTGCCATGGCCAAAACCAGTAATCTCGATTCAGAGTTATCCCTTTTGCTAACAAATAAGGCACGAATAATTGGAAAATACCGCTTAAACAGGCCTGATGAAGCTATTGAGATAGCGTTGGAAGCACTGGAAATTGCACAAGAAAAAAACATCAAAATGTACATCTTCCTTGCCCGTGGGGTACTGCATGACAACTACCTGGTTTTAGAAGATTACGAAAAAGCTTATGACCAACTGAGTAAATCCCATCAACTTATAGAACAATTTCAGTTTGAAAGTTTAAAATTGCTCACCAGCGCCGAAAATTACGAATTGCTGATTCATAAGCGCGAGCTCGAAATTTTTCAGCGTCAATTTCAGATAAGACTGCTTGTTATTTCTGTTGCAGCAGTGGTAATTATTTTTCTGATTTTTACTTTTATTCTGCTAAAAAAAAAATCGCAAACAACACAAATTATTGCGTGAACTGAACAAAAAAAATGACATCATTTCTATTCAGAATCAAGAACTTGTCACAAGCAATGCAGAAAAAGATAAATTGTTTTCCATCATTGCACACGATTTGAAAAGTCCATTTCAAAGTTTTTTGGGTTTTACTGAACTCTTAAAGGAAGATGTGCACAGCTTTGAAACAGCTGAACTGGAACAACTTGCTGCCACCATGAACAAAGCTGCACAGCGGACAATGAACCTGATCAATGAATTGTTGGACTGGGCCAGGCTAAAACAAGGTCGTCTTGATTTTCACAAGGAAACTATTATTTTGCCGAATCTTATAAATGACGTTGTTGCATTGCTGGAAAACAACGCAAAGGCAAAAAATATCACCATAAGCATAAATGTGAACGAAGGGTTAAGCCTAAAAGCAGATAAATACATGCTAAATACCATTGTTAGAAACCTCTTGAGCAACGCCATTAAATTTACCTATCCGGATGGGCTTGTTGAAGTGTTGACAGAGTTAAAAGGCAATTACGTGAAAATTTTGGTGAAAGATAATGGAATTGGCTTGGAAAAACCACAAATGGCCAATCTCTTTCATATTGGCGAAACCGGTGTCCGCAAAGATACCGCCAATGAAACTGGTACCGGGCTGGGATTGATCCTGTGCAAGGAATTCGTTGAAAAGCATGGCGGAACAATCGAAGTTGAGAGCGAACCCAATAAAGGTGCATGTTTCGTGATTACGATGCCAACCGATTCATAAGATCTGCTTTTTTTAAGGTACATTGCAGCTGTTGGGTATATTGAAAACTACCCCTCAATGACACTTCCTGACCAATGCCTGGCTAAAACCCATTCAACTCCATCGTGACTGTAGGAATTAAGAGCAAAAAGCCAAGTAAAATCAACAAAGCAATCAGGGGCCATATCCATTTTACCCATTTGTGGTAAGGGATGCGGGCAATACCCAGCACGGCAATCAGCACGCCTGATGTGGGCGTAATCATATTGGTAAAGCCATCGCCAAACTGAAATGCCATTACTGTAGCCTGGCGCGAAATATCAATCAAATCGCTGAAAGGTGCCATAATAGGCATGGTGATAGCTGCCTTGGCCGAGCCTGAAGGGATTACGATATTGATAATGGTTTGGATCAAATACATCACCCCCACTGAGGCCACTTTGCCAAAGTTGCCCATGGCTTTTGACAAGCCGTAAAGGATGGAATCGATGATGCCACCATCCTGCAACACCACAATAATGCCTCCTGCCAAGCCCACGATGATAGCTGCCGACATGATGTCCTTTACCCCTTCGAGGAAAAGGATGGCAATTTCATCCGCCGTTTTGTTGATGGCCAGGCCACTGGCTATTCCCATCACCAGAAAGAGGGTGGCAATCTCCATCACATACCAGCCATAGCCCATCACCCCGATAATCAGGAATAGTATGGTATAGGCCAACAACAGCAGAATGAAAAAATGAACCGATTTGCGCAGGCTTAAAATGCCAAATACAGCAAAAAGTAAGGTAGAAATGGGAATTACATGAAAGCTGATCGAACTATTGCCCACCGTCATGGTGGTTTGGGGATAGATAAATGAAAACACGACCAAAGCCGCTTGCACCAATCCAAACACAACCCAGGCCATTCTCGGGGTGTAATAGGTGATGTCGGTATTTTCGTGCTGATCGCGATCGCGCCAGTAAATATCCTCTTCATACATACTTGAATTTCGAGGGTTGTTACGGATCTTTCTGGCATATCGCAACACAAATACAATTCCTA
>CAYTUA010000131.1:0-4492 GCA_964440855.1 uncultured Lentimicrobiaceae bacterium | reverse complement strand
TTTTTAATCCAGTCCTCACTTTAATCATATTTCAAAGCTCGCAAGATATATTTTCTTGCGGGCTTTGTTTAGTAAACCTTAATCAAATATCCAATCTCCTATGTTAATCACTCGGTCTTTCTTTTTACTTGTCGTTTTTGTTTTATTGAGCGGAAGCTTAATTGCCCAGCAAGGAGTTATTAGAGGTACTGTTTATGATGATGAAACCGCAGAACCGTTGCCTGGAGTAACTATCCTGCTTGAAGGAACCACAACAGGCACAATGACAGACTTCGATGGAAAGTTTTCACTAAACGTACCAGCTGGAAATCATCAATTGCGTGTTTCTTTTATCTCTTTTGAAACATTAAGCATTTCGGATGTATCTGTGAAGGATGGGGAGGTTGTTTTGTTTGATAATTTGCGGCTTCGAAGTGCCGATTTTCAGCTGGACGAAGTAGTAGTGAGTGCCGAAATGATCCGGCGGACAGAAGAAGCACTTTTAATGGTTAAAAAGCAGTCGGCGAACCTAATTGATGGGATTTCATCTGCCAATTTCAGGAAAATTGGTGACTCTGATGCTGCGGCTTCCATGAAAAGGGTCCCAGGCATTTCAGTAGAAGGGGGTAAGTATATTTATGTGAGGGGATTGGGCGACAGGTACACGAAAGCAACTTTAAACGGTATGGATATACCCGGATTGGATCCGGACCGAAACACACTGCAAATGGATATTTTCCCTACAAACATTATTGATAATATTATTGTCGTAAAATCTTTTACCGCTGATTTACCAGCCGATTTCACAGGAGGAGTAATCGATATCAGCACCAAGGACTTCCCTGAAGTGCGCACTGGGAGCATATCCATTAGTGGTGGTTATAACCCGCAAATGCACTTCAATTCGAATTACCTGACCTATGCCGGTGGCAAAACTGATTGGCTTGGATTTGATGATGGAACCAGGTTGATTCCTGCAACTGAAGATATACCATTTTTTACAGAAGTCATAGGCAATCCAAATGGCGAGCGTGCCGAACGCTACAAAGAAATTCTCAGATCCTTTAATCCCAACTTGTCATCATTTGAACAGCAAAGTTTAATGGATTATAGTCTGGGTATCTCTTTTGGTGATCAATTTTCGTTAATAAAGGATTTCTCTATTGGCTACAACTTTTCTTTTACCTACCGAAACGAAACCTCGTTTTACAAAGAAGCCCAGTTTGGGAACTATGGGTTACTTGCCAATCCTGACGAGTATGAAATGGAGTTGCGTGAGTCTGCAATTGGTGATTATGGCGAAAATAATGTATTGTTGGGCGGGTTGGCTGGTATTGCCATAAAATCGAAAAAGTCAAAAATCAGGATTAATTATTTGCAATTACAGAATGGTGAATCCAGGGCAGGTAAATTTGATTTTATTGGGGCCGATCAAGGCTCGGAGTTTTTCGCTTTTCAGCAAAACCTCGATTATAGTGAAAGATCAATTAAGAATATATTTGTCAATGGCAAGCACTTTTTTCCAGTGGCAAAATTTGAGATTGATTGGCGATTGTCACAAACAGCTTCAACAATGGACGACCCTGACGTTAGGTTTACCAGGTATGAGAAACGCGCCGAAGAATTTGCTATCGGCACTGAAACCGGTTTCCCGGAACGAATTTGGAGGGAACTATCAGAAGTCAATCAATCAGCACAATTAAACCTTAGCAAAGATTTTTCCTTGTTGAACCGCAAAGCCAAACTGCAAGCCGGGGCTGCTTATACATATAAAGAACGCGACTATATTATCAGAACTTTCACCTTGAATATTCGGAACGTGCCCTTAACAGGCGATATGAACGAACTGCTCTTCGAAGAGAATCTCTGGCCACTTGGTGGCAGTATTTCCCGTGGTACAACCTTTGAGGCGCCATTTATTCCCGACAACCCAAACCAATTCAATGCAAGTAATCGTACTAGTTCAGCATATGTTTCCCTTCATTTTTTGCCTCATCAAAAAATACGCTCAATAATCGGACTTCGGATTGAAGACTATAAACAGTTTTATACAGGCCAAAACCAATTGGGTACTATAGTTTATGACAATGAAGCAGTATTGGATCAGCTGGATTTTTTTCCAACAATAAACTTGATATACAGCGTGAATGATCAACAAAATATCAGGTTTTCTTTCGCTAAAACTATTGCCAGGCCCTCTTTTAAGGAAATGTCATTTGCCGAAATTTACGACCCGCTTAGCAGCCGTACATTTGTTGGCGGCCTTTTTAGGGATGCCAACGATATTGCCGGGATCGAATTTTGGGATGGAAACCTCAGGACTTCCAATATTAGCAATTTTGATTTGCGTTGGGAAAGGTTTATGGAACATGGACAAACATTTTCCATTAGCGCATTTTACAAGTCATTTGAAAATCCTATTGAATTGGTGCAGTTTCTCACACAAAAAGGTGCTTTTCAACCACGTAATGTTGGAGATGGATTTGTTGTTGGCAGTGAGATCGAATTCAGGAAAAACCTTGGCTTTCTTGGGGTTTCCCTGATTAATTGGAACATCTCAGGAAATTTTACCTATACAATCTCACAAATTGAACTGAGTGCTACTGAATTTGAGTCTCGCAAAGGCGCAGCCAGGGCAGGGCAGGTAGTGAATACCCATCGCGATATGGCTGGTCAGGCTCCTTATATTGTTAATGCAGGTGTCGCTTACCAAGGTGATAAAGGGTTTTGGCAGAACCTTGAAGCAGGCCTTTACTATAACGTGCAAGGAAAGACCCTGCTTGTTGTCGGAATTGCTGACCGCCCCGACGTATATAGCCTGCCTTTTCACAGCCTGACATTTAATGCCAATAAAAAGTTTGGTAAGAACAATAAAATGTCATTCGGATTTAAAGTTGATAATGTGCTCGGATCCACCAAGGAAACGGTCTTTTTATCCTACAAGGCAACAGATCAATACTATAATTTTCTTAATCCAGGCAGAAAGTTTTCACTCAGGTTCTCTTACAATATCTTCTGATAGTGTGCTAAAATAGGGAAAGATTTAAGAATATTGTGGATTCAAATCGCTTTTGGGTGTGCCAATTATTCTTTAAAAATTCATAAACCCATTCATGTTTTTATTGTTTATTTGAAAAAATATTTACATTTAGCTAATATTTTCAAAAAATAAAATCATGTACCAAAACAATTACACAATTGTTCCCCGCAAAGGCTTCGGAGGCCTTTTGTTTGGCAGCACCATCGACGATACTGTTATTAAACTAGGTGAGGCCCAAGAAATTGAACAAATCGATGATGAGGATATTGTCAATACGGTTATCCTGCATTATTGGGATCAATCTACTTCGCTCTTCTTTGAAGGCTCGGCAAAGCCTGTTTTGTCTTGCATTGAAACCGATTGCCAGGAGGCCACCCTTTTTGGCTCAAAAGTGTTTGAACTTGGACTGGATGAAATCATTGAATTGATGCGCAAAAACGGGGATGCTGATTACGAAACTGAGATGGAAGAAGGGGAGAAGCGGCTTTCGTTTGAGGAAGGCCTGATTGATTTCTTTTTTAAGGATGCCACGCTCATTGCCGTTAACTGGGGCGTTATGGTTACCACTGAAGGCGAAATTGACGACTTTTGATTCATTATCTCGCCCTGGGGTGGTAGCTGATAATGGTTTCGCGCAGGAATTCCCTGTCGATATGGGTATAGATTTCGGTGGTGGTGATGCTGGCATGGCCCAACATCTGCTGCACAGCACGTAAATCGGCACCCCCTTCAAGTAAATGGGTAGCAAACGAATGCCTGAATGTATGGGGGCTTATCGTTTTCTTTATGCCTGCTTTTTCGCACAAATCCTTGATAATCAAAAAAACCATCTGACGACTTAAGCCTCGTCCTCGCCTGTTCAGGAAAATTGTATCAGTATGTCCGCGCTGTATGGGCAGGTGGGTGCGTTCGTTGTTGATATAAAGGAATAGCTGCTTCAATGTTTGTTTGCCAACAGGCACCAGTCGCTGCTTATCGCCCTTTCCTGTAACCAGTATAAAGCCATCTGTTTTGTAAATATGGCTGATTTTTAAAGATGTGAGTTCTGAAACCCGCAGCCCGCATCCATAAAGCACTTCAAGCATGGCTTTGTTTCGGGGGCCTTGGGGGCCGCTCAGGTCAATCTGGTCGATGAGGGCGTTAATTTCTTCAATTGATAACACTTCGGGGAGCTTTCTCCCCAGCATGGGCGATTCCACCAAATGTGTGGGCTCGATCTGCAAGATGCCTTCCAGCAGTAAAAAGCGATAAAAAGCCTTGATGCCCGACAATATCCGGGCCTGCGAGTGGGCCCCCAAGCCCAATTCATACAATTGCTGCAAGAACAGCTCGATATGGCTTCTGCTGAGTTTTTCTGAAGCCAATGTAAGTTGTTGCATTACAAGAAACTCCGAAAGCATTTTTACATCATGGCTGTAAGCTGCAATGGTGTTTTCGCTCAGCGATTTTTCCAACCGGAGGTAATTTACAAAA
>CAYTUA010000130.1:0-30199 GCA_964440855.1 uncultured Lentimicrobiaceae bacterium | reverse complement strand
AAAAACAAGGTGGGTCGGCACTGCGGATGAGCCGGCACAAGCCAAAGGACAGTGAATTCTCGACCCGCTTTTTCACATTAAACAATGTAAAATTGTTGGTGACCATTGGTGGCGACGACACGGCCTCTACCGCCAATCGCATTTCTAAATTCCTGGCTGAAAACAAAATAAAAATTCAAAACCTGCACGTTCCCAAGACTATTGACAACGACCTGCCCCTGCCTGAAGGATCACCTACATTTGGTTATTATTCGGCTAAAGATGAAGGGGTGAGGATTGCACAAACCATTTATGAAGATGCCCGCACCAGCGGCAACTGGTTCACCGTTTCGGCCATGGGCCGTGAGGCAGGGCATCTGGCATTTGGCATTGGGGCAGCCTGTCATTATCCCATGATCATCATACCGGAAATGTTCCATAAAACGGAAGTTACTTTTGACCGCATAACGCGTTTAATTATTTCCTCGATGGTGAAAAGAAAAATTGAAGGCATTGCTTATGGTGTTGCCATTGTAAGTGAAGGTGTTTTTCATTTTATGACCAACAAGGAAATTGAATCGTCCAATGTTAATTTCACTTACGACGACCATGGCCACCCTGAACTGGGCAACGTAAGCAAAGCCCACATATATAATATGTTGTTGCAGTACCGACTGAAAGAAATCAAGCTGAACATAAAGAGTCGCCCGGTTGAACTGGGATATGAATTACGTTGTGTTCGCCCTGTGGCTTTTGATTTAATGTACTGCGGTTTGCTGGGATACGGTGTAAAACAACTATTTGACCAAGGTGTTTCAGGTGCTATGGTTACCTCTGACCCGGCCGGCAATTGCCATCCACTTTACCTAAAAGATGTGGAAGACAAAAATGGCAAAGTAAAACCGCGCCTGGTAGATATGGAAGGCGAAAAAACCAAGATGGTCTTCGAAAACGGTTTACAATATTTAGGTCCTGAAGATTATGCTGCCGCTCGTGAATACCTTCCAAATCCTGAGGACTATGATTTCAAGAAGATTCTGAATTGGTGATTGCTCATTCTGTTGTCATGCTTAATTCCTCTTTTTTTATTGACGAAGCGGCGTGACCATCCATCAGGCTTAAAAAGAGGATCGTAAAACAGGCTGAAAACGAAAAATACACCCAAACCCAAACTGAAGGTATTATTTGTATTTTTGCCCGCTTGGGACCGTGATTTACTCACTACTTTAAAAATAATAGTCCATGTACGCATTCATTAAGGGAAAGCTTGTTGAAAAAAATCCGACTTCTGTAATCGTTGAGGCAAATGGAATTGGTTACCAAATACACATTTCGCTCAACACATTTGCAGCCATTGGAAGCAATGAGCAGGTAAAACTATATACCCACCTGGCCGTTCGTGAGGATGCACATGTACTTTATGGTTTTGCCGAAGAGAGCGAAAGAGCCCTCTTCCTGTTGTTAATTACTGTTTCGGGCGTTGGCGCCAATACTGCAAGGCTGATTCTTTCATCGCTTACAACACCCGAAGCCATTGACGCCATAGCTTTGGGCAAAACCCAGGTGCTTGAAGGGGTGAAAGGAATAGGTGGAAAAACAGCGCAAAGGATCGTTGTTGATTTAAAAGACAAAGTGGGCAAAGGAGGTTTAACAGGCGAAAAAGTAACTGCATCATACAATACCTTAAAAGACGAAGCGTTATCAGGTCTGTTGATTCTGGGATTCAACAAAAATGCAGCCGATAAGGCTTTGGATAAATTAGTAAAAATACATCAGGAACCCAGTGTGGAATTTCTCATTAAAGAGGCCCTGAAGGTATTGTAGTGTTTTTTATAATCGCCTGATGCGTAAATAAATAAGAAGATTTAATACGGCAGAAATAAAGTGGGATTGTCATTGAAACGTTTTTTTAGGTACGTATTTATTTCGCTTGCGATTGTGGCGGGGGCTTTCTTAAGTATGGCCAATAAGCCTTTTTCGGCTACCCACACTATTGCCAATCCCCTTTGGCCTCAGCAACCCGATACCAGCCTGATGCAGTATCCCATTCCACAGGATGATGGCAACCCCTATAACCAATTCGACCAACAATCGCCACTCCATCTGAATGAGCCCGAAAATATCAAACGCGAAGTGGTGTACGACCCTGTTACTGGCCAATATGTATTTTACAGCAAAATTGGCGACTTCAACTACCGCACACCCACTACCATGACCCGCGATGAATACATGGATTACCAAAACAAAAAAGGCATTCAACATTACTGGCAGGACCGCTCCCAAACCTCACAGCCACAGTCAGCCCAATCCATTATTCCACCGATTCATATTGGCGGAGAGGCCTTCGATAGGATTTTTGGCGGCAGCACCATCGACATTCGACCGCAAGGCTCAGCCGAAATTACCTTTGGCGTGAAAAGCAATAAGCGTGAAGATCCCCAGCTGGATGTGCGACAAAGACGTACTACCAATTTCGACTTCGATCAGAAAATCCAAATGAATGTTGTAGCCAAGATTGGCGAAAAAATTGAGTTCAGAACCAATTACAATACACAAGCCACCTTCCAGTTCGAGAACCGTTTGGCACTAAAATACGAGGGCAAAGAGGACGAAATTATCAAACTGATTGAAGCTGGTAATGTGAGCTTCCCGCTCAATTCAACACTGATTAATGGCAGCCAGGCACTTTTTGGTATTAAAACAAAAATGCAATTTGGCAGAACCAGTGTTACGGCTGTTTTTTCGCAGCAAGAAAGTGAAACCCGCAATATTACCGTTCAAGGTGGCGCCCAAACCAACCAGTTCAACCTGAGCAGCCTGGATTATGAAGAAAACAGGCACTTCTTTATTAGCCAGCACTTTAGGGAACAATACGAAAATGCCTTACAATCGCTGCCCATTATTGGCTCCGACATCAATATCACCAAGGTAGAAGTGTGGATTACCAACGCAGGTGCTGCATTGGAAGATAACCGCAACATCATCGCACTGGCCGACCTGGGTGAAGGCCGCAGGGAATGGATTGGCAACAACGAAGTAACTGCCACGCAGGGGCCTCCCTTGCCTACAAACAGATCAAACAACCTGATGAACCGTATGGATACAGCGAGCATTCGCAGCATCAATACGGTATCATCCTATTTAAGCACTGACCCTTTTAATTTGGGCAGGAATGGCTATATGGTTGCAGGACAGGATTTTGAAAAAATTGAAAATGCCAGAAAACTAAACCCTTCAGAATATACCTACAATAGTAAGTTGGGTTTTGTTTCGCTTAATACGACGCTCAACGCTGACCAAACTCTTGCTGTAGCCTACCAATACACAGTGATAGGATACGACAGCGTTTTCCAGGTAGGTGAATTTTCGGACCAAGGCATTAATTCGCCAAAAAATCTGGTTGTTAAGCTGCTTAAGAGCAGTGCCATTAACACCCGTATCCCCATGTGGAACCTGATGATGAAAAACGTATATTCCATCAGGGCATTTCAGGTAAACCGGGAAGATTTTACCTTCAACATTTTGTACTCGGGCAATGACAATTCCGTACCAACCGGCTATTTCACCGAGGGGGACGAAAGTGTAACAGGTGTGCCACTTATCCACCTGATGGGCCTCGACAACCTGAACCAGCAAATGAATCCCGTTGCCGGTGGCGATGGGGTTTTCGACTTTCTGGACAATGCAGCCACCCAGGGCGGAACAATCAATTCGTCCAATGGGCGTATCTTTTTTACTGTGCTTGAGCCTTTTGGCTCGCATATCCGAAAGAATATCTTTCCTGACAATCCCGACCTGGCCGACCGCTATGCTTATGATTCACTCTATACGTTGACCAAAACAGGTGCCGAACAATTTCCCGAAAAAAATAAATACCTCCTCGAGGGTTTTTACAAATCGCAGTCGGGCAGCGAAATCAACCTCAATGCACTCAATGTTCCACAAGGGTCGGTAAAGGTTACAGCAGGAGGCGTGCCACTTACTGAAAACGTGGACTATACTGTTGACTACACCCTGGGGCGTGTAAGCATTATCAACGAAGGAATTCTCAGTTCGGGCACCCCCATCAACATTTCGTTGGAGAGCAACCAAATGTTTGCCATTCAGCAGAAACGCATGATGGGATTACGCGTTGACCATGAGTTCAATCAAGACTTCCGCCTTGGTGCCACCTTGCTCAATTTGCATGAAAGGCCGCTAACGCAAAAAGTAAACTATGGTGATGATCCCATTTCAAATACCATTTATGGCCTCGACCTGAGTTATCGTCGCGAATCGCGCTGGCTTACCAATATGCTCAACAAAATTCCAGGCATCAGCACAAACCAGATTTCGCGTATCAATGTGGATGGCGAATTTGCCCATTTTTTGCCAGGCCATTCGCGTGCTGTAGGCAAAACAGGCACATCTTATATTGATGATTTTGAAGGGGCTAAATCGAAAATTGACCTGCGCCAGCAACATACCTGGTTCTTAGCCAGCACACCTCAGGGACAACTCGACCTTTTTCCTGAAGCAGCCCCGGGGACAGGGCTTAACTATGGAAAAAACAGGGCTAAAATGGCTTGGTACATCATTGATGCTTCGGTGTTTTATGATCGTTTTGGTACAAGAAGACCTTCCAATATTGACCGAAACGAATTATCAAAACACAGTGTGCGCCAGGTTCTTGAAACAGAAGTGTTTCCAAACAAGGATATTCCATCAGGCATTCCCACCAATATTGCTGTACTCAATATGGCCTATTACCCTCAGGAGCGTGGTCCGTATAATTATGATGTAATGCCTACCTCCTACACGGCCGGCCTGGAAGAAGACGGTAGCCTTGCCCAACCTGATTCGCGCTGGGGAGGTATTATGCGAAGGATAGAAGCTACTGATTTTGAGGCTACCAATATTGAATACCTGGAGTTTTGGATGATGGACCCATTTACCGAGGACCCAACCAATGCTGGAGATTTATATATAAACCTTGGCGATATTTCTGAAGATATTTTGCGCGACGGACGCAAGTTTTTTGAACATGGATTGCCCGTTTCCGAAGAGGTGATAAATGTGGATACCACTATTTGGGGGCGCGTTCCAACCTTGCAGGCTTTAACCGAATCTTTCAGCAACCTGCCCGGATCGCGTCAATTTCAGGATGTAGGCTATGATGGTTTGCGCGATATAGATGAACGCGATTTCCATGCCCCAACTTTTCTGGATGTAATCCGCGATCGTTATGGAGAAAATTCAGCAGCCTTTCAAGAAGCCTTGCAAGATCCCTCAGCAGATAACTTCCAGTATTTCAGGGGAGCAGAACTCGACAGCGACTCACGCTACACCAGCATAATGGAACGTTATAAAAACTTTAACGGACCTGATGGCAACTCACCTACCGACGACATAAATCCAGAAGATTTCCAAACAAGTGCCACCACCTTTCCAAATATGGAAGACATCAACCGCGACAATACACTCAGTGAAACGGAAAGATACTTCCAATATCGGATCAAACTTGATCCCCAAAACATGAAAGTGGGTGAAAACTACATCACCGATATCCGCGAAGCAAAAGGTATTCCCCTTGAAAATGGCGATGTGGGGGAAGTAACCTGGTATCAGTTTAAAATACCGGTGAGCCAACCCGAAAAAGTAGTTGGGAGCATTGAGGACTTCCGTTCCATTAGGTTTATCAGGATGTTCTTCAAAGGTTTTGAACGTCCGGTTGTGGCCCGTTTTGCTACCCTGGAACTGGTTCGCGGCGAATGGCGTACATACCGCTACAACCTGGAGGCACCCGGCGAATACCTGGTAAACGACAACGCCAACGATACCCGTTTTGATATTTCAGCTGTGAATGTTGAGGAAAATGGACAGCGAGACCCCATCCCTTATGTAATCCCTCCAGGCATTGATCGCGAAATCAATTATGGCACCACCAGTATTGTGCGCCTCAACGAGCAATCAATGGCATTTACTGTTCAGAACCTGCAAGACGGCGATGCACGTGCAGCATACAAAACCACCAGCTTTGATTTCAGGCAGTACAAAAAACTAAAAATGTATGTGCATGCCGAAAAGCTTATCGAAGCAGAGGAACTGGACTATGGCGACCTGACTGTTTTTATCAGAATGGGTGCCGATTTTACACAAAACTATTACGAATACGAAATACCACTCACCTTCACACCGTGGAATACGCCATTCACTGATGATGTGGCGATTTGGCCCGAGGAGAACCTTTTCGACATCGATTTGGAAGAACTTGTTCAGGTGAAGCAAAACAGGAATATCGCCATGCGCAATCCCAACTCAACAGTGAATTGGAATTTGCCATATATAGAACAGCTTGGTGACCACCTGATTAAGGTAATTGGCAACCCCAGTGTGAGCGATGTAAAGGGCATTATGATCGGTGTGCGCAATCCCAAAAAGCAAGGCATCAATTCAACCGATGATGGTTTGCCCAAGAGTGCTATTGTTTGGGTGAATGAATTACGCGTGACTGATTTCAATAATAAGGGAGGCTGGGCTGCGACTGCACGTGTTGAAACCCATCTGGCCGACCTGGGCCGTGTGGTTGTTTCGGGCGCCCACAGCACACCTGGCTTTGGAAGCCTCGATATGAAAGTAAATGAGACTTCGCGCGAAGCGATTACCGATTTCAATGTAGCCACTGATATTGATCTTGGTAAATTTTTACCTGAAGCCTCAGGGGTGCGCATTCCCATGCACTTCGACTATGGTGAGGCACATATCCGGCCCGAGTTCAACCCGTTGAATCCTGATATCAAACTAAAGGACGACCTTGACTCCTATGATACGGAAGCGCAACAGGATTCGGTGAAGGTGCTCACAAATGATTATTTGCAACGAAAAAACATCAATTTCATGAATGTGCGCAAAGACAGGGTGGGCGGCACCAAGCCACCGCGCATTTATGATATCGAAAACCTCAACGTGTCCTATTCTTACAGCGAAATATACCAGCGTAATGTGGATGTGGAATACGATATGCGAAAAGAATACCGGGGTGGGTTGGGTTACAATTTTATGGCCAACCCAAAAAATGTACAGCCTTTTGCTAAAGCTAAATGGGCTTCAAAACCATTTATGCAATTGATTAAGGATTTTAATTTCTTCTATATGCCGAAAAATTTCGCCTTCCGTACCGAAATGAACCGGCAACACCACGAAAAGAAGTTCCGCAACAAAAGCGCTGGCGATGTGATTACCTATCCCATTTTCAGCAAACAGTGGAACTGGAATCGAAATTATGATTTAAAGTTCGATCTCACCAGATCACTTACCATAGATTATACAGCTGTTGCAAATGCTTACGTGAATGAACCATCTGGCAATCCTGACCGTGGCACTTCTGCCTGGGAATTGAACCGCGATACCATCCGCAACGAGATAATGCGGTTGGGAACTAAAAACCGCTACAATCAGTCCATTCGCATCAACTACAATGTGCCGATCAATAAAATACCCATGCTGAACTGGATTACAGCAACAGCTGGCTATCAGGCTGTCTTCAACTGGACGGCCTCGCCTCAATCGGTACAGGAGCGCATTGGCAATGTTATTGAAAACCAAAACACCAAACAGCTTAACAGCAATATTGATTTCAGCCGTTTGTACAGCAAAAACAATTACCTGAAAAACCTGTCACAACCACCGAGGTCAGCACGCAGGAATGGGCCGGGGGCACGTCCGGGGACTGCACCGCCTTCTCCACGGCAAGCAAGCGAAAACCAAGAGGCACAGCCCGATAGCCTGCAAGAAAAGCCCAGCATCAATTATTTTAAAATTGTAGCCGACAATATTTTAAAGCTTGCCATGAGTGCCAAAAGGGGATCAATTAGCTATACCGAAAGCAACGGCATGCTATTACCCGGTTTTATGCTTGAACCTGACCTGCTGGGCATGAATTTCAGCAACAACGCACCGGGATGGGCCTTTGTGATGGGCGACGAAACTGATATTCGGCAAGCCGCCATTCAAAACAATTGGATTACAAGGGATTCCCTGTTGAACCAGGCTTTTGCAAAACGATCAACAGAAAACCTGAACTATCGGCTTAATCTGGAACCTGTTCCGGGCTTGCGTATCGACATCAGTGGTGACAAAACCAGTGCATTTAATTTTCAGGAATACTTCAGAGCCGATTCAGTAGGCAATTTCCAAAGCTTCTCGCCTGTTGAAAGTGGCAACTTCAGCATGTCGTATGGTATGTGGAACACATCCTTTGCCAAATCGCGTGATGATGAAACTTCGCCTCTGTTTGATGAACTGATCGACAATCGTAAAATTATTGCAGAAAGGCTTGCTTCAGAAAACCCCCAATGGGTTGAACAGGGCGAACGATTCATTTATGATTCCACAGCAATGGATTTCTTCCCATTTGGCTACACCTCCATTTCGCAAGAAGTGGTGCTTTACGCATTTCTGGCAGCCTATCGCGGCCAGGATGTCACCACCATTCCCTTAAGTCCTTTTCCCAAAATACCCATTCCCAACTGGAGTGTCAGTTACAATGGGCTTACGCGAATCCCTGCTATCGGACGAATTTTCAGGACAGTGAACTTAACCCACTCCTACCGTTCGTCCTATGCCATCAACTCATGGCGTACCAATGTGGATTATGATCCCAACAACAGGACTAAAACCTATGCCAACAGCGATGTATTCATTGGCCGGTACGATATCAGCCAGATGTCGATCACTGAGCAATTTGCCCCACTTATTGGCATAGATATTGCCATGCAAAACAGCCTGACCACCCGAGTTGAATACAAAAAACAGCGCAATCTCGCAATGAGTTTTGTCAACAATCAGCTTACCGAAATAATTGGCAGTGAAATTGTTATAGGTGTAGGATACCGCATCAGAAACCTGGCCCTCGTCATCTCGAATGTTACTGGTGGCGGACGTATTTCGCGTTCGACCAGCGATTTGGTGATGAAACTAGACCTGGGATTCCGTACCGACAAAACCACCTTACGCCGCATTGACGAGCAAAACAGCCAGGTGTCGGCCGGACAGAATAAAATCAATATCTATGTTACGGCAGATTATATGTTGAATGACCGGTTTAATTTGCAGGCATTTTACAGGCACGATCTGAATGATCCTTTCGTTTCGAACCAGTTTAAGAATTCGATGACACATGCCGGTGTGACCATGCGGTTCAGTCTTGCCCAATAAATTAACCTATTTATATAGTTTCTAAACTGGTGCTTAATTTGTTTAATTCCCCACTAATCTAATGCGCATTCTACATTTTATTCATTATATTTGACGTTTAAAAAATATATAAAATCCTATGAACATTCCAGCAGAATTAAAGTACACCAAAGACCACGAATGGATTAAGGTTGAAGGAGATGTAGCAACAGTTGGCATCACCGATTTTGCCCAGAAAGAATTGGGCGATATTGTTTTTATCGAGGTTGAAACCGTTGATGAGACCCTTGATAAAGAAGAAACATTTGGCACCATCGAAGCTGTTAAAACAGTTTCAGATATGTTTATGCCAATCAGTGGAACAATTTTAGAATTTAACGAAAATCTGGCTGATGCCCCCGAAACAGTAAATAAAGATCCCTACGGCGAAGGATGGATAGTGAAAATGAAAATTTCTGATCCAGCCGAACTCAGTGAGCTGTTGGATGCAGCAGCCTATACATCCCTGATTGAGGCATAACAAAGCGTGCAGGGAAATGGTTTTTTAAAAACAAACTGGCCTGCAGCGAGTTGGGCTTTAATGATCTTGGTACTGACCAGCTTGCCGGGAGATTATTTCCCAACAATTGTTTCTTTTTGGGAATGGCTAAAGCCTGACAAACTTGTTCACTTTTTTGTTTTTGGCGTTTTCACTTTTTTGATTCTTTGGGGCAAACGCCAACAATATAAGCTTAAGAACAGGCGTTTAAAACTCGTAATATTGGCTTTGTTTACAGGAGTTTTTTACAGTGCCCTCACTGAATGGTTGCAACATTTTCTTCCTGTTGGCAGGCACGGAAATATCTTCGACTTTATGGCCAATAATTTTGGCAGCATTTTTGGTGTAGTAGTGTTTCATATCTTGTTTAGAAAAAAATAATGCAGTAAGGCCATCTCTTTTTGAATAATTAGTAATTTAGCCCCCGTGTAAACCAATATACAAACTGTAAATGTACAGCTATGGAAATTAAAAAATCACCGAAAGCGGATCTCGAAAACAAACGCGTGATATTTACGCAAATAGGATTGATCATTGCCCTTGCACTGGCTTTTCTTGCCTTTGAATACAAAAGTTATGATGAGCGGAAAATTGATTTGATGCAAAGATCGGCAGAGGATATTACCGAGGAGACCATCCCGGTTACAGAACAAAAACCACCACCACCACCGCCACCACCACCAAGACAGGTAACCGTTTTGCAAGTTGTTGAAGACGATGTGGAAGTGGAAGATGATATTGAAATTGATGTGGATGTGGACCAGGACACTGAGATTGAGGTGTATATTCCACCTGTTATCGAAGATGAAGAAATCGAGGAAGCTGAAATTTTTACTGTGGTTGAATCCATGCCTGAGTTTCCCGGTGGCCCGCAAGCCATGATGGAATTTATTGCACGCAACATCAAATATCCACCCATGGCCCGCGAAAGTGGCATTCAAGGGAGGGTGTTTGTAAACTTTGTGGTTGAGCCAGATGGCTCCGTTACCAATGTAAATGTTTTGCGTGGTATCGGTGGTGGTTGCGACGAAGAAGCTATCCGCGTGGTGGAAACCATGCCCAAATGGACTCCAGGACGTCAGCGCGGAAAAGCAGTACGTGTTTCATTCAACCTGCCAGTAAGGTTTACCTTGCAGTAAACAACAACGTAAAGAAAAATGAACATCCTGACCTTTAAAGGCCAGGGTGTTTTTTTTTTGCCCATCGTTTTTACCCAAATTATTTCGTCTGCCTGCATTCCCAATAATATCTTAACATAACTTTATGCAATAATCGGATTACTCTGATCGTTATGTGTGATATAACCAATAGCGTATTCATGGCAAAAGGTTTACCCCGAACAGCACGCTGTTATTGAACAAACCCTCCTAAAGGGAAGGATTATACAAAAGTCAGTTACTGCGGCACCGTTCAAAGGCAATCAGGGCTGAGTAGTCAGCCGGGTATGAACCAAAAAAGTGTAAGCCATGGAAACAAAAAAATCCCCCAAAGCAAACCTCGAAAACAAACGCCTGATTTTTTCACAAATCGGGATGGTCATCGCACTGGCACTGGTATTTTTTGCCTTTGAGTACAGAACTTATGAAGTAAGAAGCCTTGAACTGCCAAAGAGGATCGGAAGCGAAACTGATTTTGATTTAATTCCAATCACAAAACACAAGCAGCCCGAACCTCCACTTCCCAAACAAAGTATAAAGATTACACCCATTGAGGACCACAAACAGGCTGATGACCCCGTCATTATAGATGCTTCCATTACGCCTGATGTTCCCATACCACCATTTGTTCCAACACTTAAACAGGAGGATCAATTAGTTGACGATACACCTGTGGCCATCCCTGAAGCGATGCCAGAATTCCCAGGAGGCACAGAAGCCTTGATGGCCTTTTTGGCCAGAGAGATAAAATACCCTCCCCTTGCAAGGGAGATGAACATTACCGGTATTGTTTATCTCGGATTTGTAATTGAAAGGGACGGCTCCATAAGTGGTATCAAGTTGCTACGCGGTATTGGCGGAGGCTGCGATCAGGAAGCCATGCGCGTGGTAAGCCTTTTGCCCGCTTGGAAACCAGGCATGCAAGCAGGTCAGCCCGTAAGGGTAACATACAACCTACCGGTGAAGTTTATACTGCAATAATCTCAAGGGTTGAAATGCCGGAAAACCAGTTTTGCTTTGGCTGCCCCCACCACAGAGGCCAATTCCTCCTCGCTGGTTTCACCTATGCGTTTTACGCTCTTGAATTTCCATAAAAGCTTTTGGGCTGTACTATAGCCAACACCTTCAATTTCTGTCAATACGGATTTAATTATGCCTTTTTCAAATTTCTTGCGGTGGTGTGTTATCCCAAAGCGGTGGGCTTCGTCGCGCATATGTTGAATCAACTTAAGCGATTCTGAGCGTTTGTCAATATACAAAGGCAGGCTGTCGCCGGGAAAATAAATTTCCTCAAGGCGCTTGGCAATCCCAATGATAGCAATTTTATTCCGCAAACCAAGTTTGTCAATGCTTTTAACAGCAGCACTGAGTTGCCCTTTACCGCCGTCAACAATAATTAATTGTGGCAGCGGCTTTTCCTCCTTTTGCAAGCGCTGGTAGCGCCTCAGGACGATCTCTTCCATTGAGCCGAAATCGTCGGGCCCTTCCACTGTTTTGATATTGAAATGCCTGTATTCACTTTTGTTGGGCCGGGCATTTTTAAATTGCACCATGGCTGCCACTGGATAATCGCCCTGAAAATTGGAGTTGTCGAAACACTCAATTACCACGGGAGGTTTGGGCAACCTTAAATCCTGCTGCAGTTGGTTCAGCACGCGCTTTTGGTGCCTTTCGGGATCCACCAAGCTCCTCTTCTTCTCCGTTTCCATCCTGAATTGCTTGGCATTGCGCTCCGAGAGCAGAAGCAATTGCTTTTTATCGCCCCGCTGCGGAATGGTATATTTCACCTCTTTCAATTCATAACCGGGATCAAATGGCAAAATAATTTCTTTAGACTCGCTCGAAAAGCGTTGCCGCAAATCTGAAATGGCAATAAGCAACAATTCAGCAGCCGATTCATCCAATTTTTTGCGCAGCTCGACCGAATGAGATTGCACTATGGCACCTTGGACCACTTTCAGGTAATTAACGTAAGCAGCCGAGGCATCCTCTACAATGGAAAACACATCAACGTCATCAATACTGGCATTTACGATGGTAGATTTACTACGATAACGCTCAAGCAATTCCATCTTCTCCTTGATGATCTGGGCCTTTTCAAATGCCATTTCTGAAGCATAATCCATCATCAATTTACGCAACTGCCTGACCACCATTTGTATATTTCCTTTGATGATTTCACGGATTTCTCTAATCATCGCCCTATATTCCTGCCCCGATTGCAAGCCCTCGCATGGACCCTTGCAATTGCCAATATGGTATTCCAGGCAAATTTTAAATTTCTGCTGCTGGATACTTTTTTCAGTTAATTTAAGCTTGCACGAACGTACAGGATAAATCTGCCGGATAAGCTCGAGCAAGGTATTCATCATTCGCACAGAGGCATAAGGGCCAAAATATTCTGATCCATCATGAACAAGGTTACGCGTTGGGAAAATTCGTGGAAAGGGTTCATGGCTGATACAAATCCAGGGAAAGCTCTTATCATCCTTGAGTAAAACATTGTAGCGCGGCTGGAACTTTTTGATCAGGTTGTTTTCCAGCAAAAGCGCATCCGATTCTGAATCAACCACAATAAACTCAATATTGGCGATGCGATTGACCAACACACGCAGCTTACCGGTTTGCGTTTTGGTGAAATAGCTCATCACGCGCTTGCGCAGGTCCTTTGCTTTTCCGACATAGATTATTTTACCTGCTTCATCAAAATATTGATAAACCCCAGGATTGTGAGGTATAACAGCCAGGGCTGATTCCAGCTGCGATTTATATTTTGGGTTACCGGCATTCATCAGTTGAAAAAACGGCTTGATTAGTCCACAAAGTTATCAGCTTTTCAACGCATCCCACCCCTGGGCTTTTAAAGTAATGGCTTGGTTATCTACACTTACAAGTGTGGCCTCATTGGCATCCGCCGTCATATGGCCAATAACGGTAACCTTATCCAGTTGGCCAATTTTTGAAAAATCAGCTTGTTTGATTGTAAAAAGCAGTTCATAATCTTCGCCCCCATTGAGCGCTGCAATAGCGGGCACCATTTTAAACTCCTCGCACACACGTAGGGTCTCAGCATGAATAGGAAGCTTTTCTTCATAAATGCGGCATCCCAATCCACTGTGTTTGCGTAAATGAAATACTTCGGAAGCCAAGCCATCAGAAATATCAATCATGGAAGTGGGAAGAATGCCGGCCTCGGCCAGTTCATTCACAATATCTTGCCTTGCCTCCGGTTTGAGTTGTCGGCCAAGCACATAATCATAACCATCCAGATCGGGTTGCATTTCGGGATTGGCCTTAAAAACAGCTTTTTCACGCTCAAGCAACAGCAGCCCCATATAGGCACCTCCCAAATCGCCACTTACGCAAATCAAATCATTTTCGCTTGCCCCGGAGCGATAGCAGAGCTTATCGGCTTTGGCTTGCCCGATTACTGTAACAGAAATAAACAGGCCTGATTTGCTAGTGGTTGTGTCGCCCCCAACCATATCAACGCCATAATTGGCGCAGGCTGTGCGGATACCTTCATACATTTCCTCAACAGCTTCCAAGGTAAATTTGCTTGAAAGGGCGATGCCTACCACAATTTGTTTTGGAACTCCATTCATGGCAAAAATATCGGAAAAATTCACCACAGCTGCTTTGTAACCAAGGTGTTTTAAGGGGGTGTACATCATATCGAAATGAATTCCTTCAACGAGCAAATCAGTGGAGACAAGGGTTTGATAGGATTCATTATCAATAACAGCTGCATCGTCGCCCACGCCCTTAATGCTTGAAGGATTCACCAATTCAATCCCTTTGGTAAGGTGATCAATCAGGCCAAATTCACCCAATTCGTTGATGCCGGTCATTTCGTTTTCGTCAGTCATTTGTATTTATTTTTTCGTTGAAATAAGTTGCCACAAACAGGCCTAACCTCATGCAAGCATTATAAGTTGCCATTTTTACAGTGGCAACCGTTTCTTCCACTTTGTCAGTGATTTAAATTTTACATCCTGGAACGGTAATAAGCTGCTTTGGCTTCATCCTGAAATCGTGCATAAATATTGTAAAGATACAAGGCATAGCGTTTTTCAGGCTTGCGTTTGTACAAACGCTCATAAATATCGCGCGCTTTGCGGTAATCCACGCCAGCAGCTTCATAACCTTCGAGCAACTGCGCATATTGGCGACGGGTTTTATTGCGATCGTAAGCTTCTGCTTCAGCTTTGTAACGGGCTTCGGCCTTGTCGTAATATTTTTTTGCACGCCATTCCAAGGCCGGAATATTGTCTCCGTTCAGGGCTAAAAGTTGCCCGGCCATGTCATCTGCTTCAGCCTTATTGCCCAAACTG
The DNA here is from genome assembly GCA_964440855.1 of uncultured Lentimicrobiaceae bacterium. Lineage (GTDB taxonomy): Bacteria > Bacteroidota > Bacteroidia > Bacteroidales > F082 > CALAZZ01. The sequence goes on along the minus strand of CAYTUA010000130.1, from coordinate 15,017 downwards.
CTGTGCATTTCCAGCAACTTTTCAAGCAATATTTCGTCGGATTTGGGATTGAACTTTTTGGCTTGTAAAGCAGCATCTTCCCAACGATCAGTTTCAACATACATTTCAAAAAGTCGCTCATGCACCCCGTTGGCAGCTGCTTTCTCCGGAAAAGTCTCAACCATGCCTTCAAGTGTCATCATTTCGCGCGAAAAATTGTTGATTTCGCGGTAGTAGCCAATTAGTTCGGTATAGGTGGCTGGTGTAGCTGTTCCGTAGTGCATGGCTTGACTAAAATAATTATTGGCTTTCTCATAGTCTTTCAGGGCAAAAGCCGCATGGCCAGCTTTGTCGTAATAGGGATTTTGTTCGTTTTCCTTGCTGTTGTTCCAGCTTTCAATCAAGTTTTCGTATTGCTGCAAAGCCTTTGCATATTCACCAGCGGCAAAGGCACTTTCAGCATTCCGCTGCAGCTCAGCAGTATTCATTGTAGTGGAGCAGCTGCTTATCGTCAGCACTATTGTTAAGGCAATCGAGGCCGTTGCCATGAGTTTGTTCCAGATTTTCATGGCGCAAAGATAAGGAGATTACCAGAATGCCATCGCATTTAGCGGATATATGAGGCAGGCAAATTTATTTCGCAAAAAGCCTTTCGTCCCATTCACAATGGCTAAGGCCCTTCCGAAAAGCTATTTTGTTGTTTTTCCGCCCATGGCGGTGAACACGCTGTCAACAGGTTCCCAAAGTTCGATTTTATTGCCTTCCGCATCCATAATATGCACAAACTTCCCATAATCAAACGCCTCAATGCTATCGAGAATAGTTACGCCATTTTCCTTCAATTGGCGCACAAGCCCTTCGATATTCTGCACACGGTAATTGATCATAAATTCCTTTTGAGAAGGTTCAAAATAAGCACTTCCTGTTTTGAATGGGCTCCATTGCAAATAATTGATTTCATCAGGCCGGTTGCCATTTCTGAATTCAAAACTTGATCCCCATTCATTTACTTCAAGTCCCAAATTTTTGGCATACCAGGCCTTTGTTTCATTCGGATTATCCGAAAAAAAGAAAATACCACCTATGCCAGTTACCCTTGGGGTGGTATCGTTTTCGGCCAGCTTATTGTGGGTTTTTTGTGCTGAATTTTCCATAAGATCTGATTTTGATTGGTTATAATGGCAGCCTGAAAACAAAACAGCCAATGCAACAACAATGAAGTATTTAGGCATGGATCTGATTTTATATAACTTCTGGCTATCTTTAGCCGAGCTCAAAAGTAGTGATACCAAATATATTATTCATTGGCAAGTTTGGTGGATTGCCATAGTACATCCTGGCACATTCAAACACATAGGTGGCTTTGTACTTATTAAGCATTTCAATGGCTACTACGTTCACTACAGGTGCATCCAGAAAAACAGCCTCACCCTCAACAGAAGAAAGGCAGGTGCGATAGAGTGCTTCGGCAATCAAAGCATTGTCGGCAAATAGGGGGCCGATTTTATAACCATCAATTACTTTGCGCAGAACTGCATAACCCCGGGTTGTTCCCTCCTCCGTATAAGCATATTTAAAACTTGATTGGAGAACAAGCCATTGTTCCAGAAACTCAGGACGTGGGAAACCAAAACAACGGGTGTCGTACTCTATGATTTTTTGAAAATCATTTATATCAATTCTGTTGACATTCTCTTCTGACTCGAAATAGCTTCCAAGTCTTCGATAGCGTTCACTCCTAAACGCCATTTCAAAGCCTCCTCTATTGTAAAAAGGCTGCATGGCTACAACCCCGTCCATACCAATAGCAGCGCCTGGTCTTAATCTGCTAAGAAGCAAATTGCGGCGCTGATACCACAGTTGCTTTCCGAGGCCTTTCGACCTTAAACCGGGCTGAACAATGAAAAGGCCCATGAAACCAAAGCTTGTATCATAGGAAACAATAGCTCCTCCGGCAATTAACTTCCCATCTTCAAAAAAGCCATAAAACCCTTCCGGGTCAGTCCGATAAAACACTTCTGCATCTTCTGGCCCAGGATTCCATCCTTCATCGGCAGCCCAGGAAACCAATTGGCGAACTCCTTTAAGGTCTAATAATTTAAGCTGATATTTTTTCATGGCATAGCAATGTCTTAGGGGCTCAAAGATAAATGATTCAAGTAAATATTCTTGAAACATGCTCAATCAGCAACAATTCAGGGTATAATAGCCTACAATGACTGATAAAAGTTGATGCTGATCCACACGCGATTTCTTGCAGCATGATTGATAAAGGAATCAAGTCGGTAATCGGGCCCAATTTCCAGCTTCCCAGAAGCAGTTAAGGCATATCCGACAAAGGCAGCTACCCTGATTTCCAAATCATAATCATTTCCTTCAAAAGCGTTCAGATACTCGTTGTTAAACTTCAGAAAAAATTCCTTTGGATCGAGGGAATGTCCTTGCAAGGGTATCTCAGATGAAAGTCTGTATCGCAATCTGATTTCAGTACTTTCTTCATCTTTAAATGTTTGATCTGCCGATATTCTATGCGATAATCTTAAACCCGGATATCTCCTGACAAAACTTAGCTGTTGAATCGCCCTGTGTCTTACTGAGTTGTTATCAATTCGGATCAGATAAGCACCTGCCAGGGTCGTATTGATGCCAATTTTTTTTCCTCCTCCGATGGAGATATCGGTGAGCAAATAATCGTAGTTAAATTGATCATTAAACAAGCCCTGCCTTGATTCAACCTTAAAATTAAGGGCCCAATCCTTCGGCAATTTCGCATTGATGTTAACTGAAGGCAAAATGCCCAGCTGAAAATTCGATTGCGCATTGCTAATCAATGGAATAATCAAAATAATACACAATAACCAAACGCTACTTCTCATGCTAATATTCAATATTGTCCAATCTGTCTAAAACAATTCGCGCACTGTTTAAAAATGCTCCATCAGCATCGAACAATGCTTCAAACATTACGAATGCACCATCCAATTTGCTTGAAAGCACAATTTCGTATTGAATTTTAAGATCAACTACCGGCCCCCTGTTTAGAAAATAGTTTAGGGTGTGGCTTCCCGAATACTGTATCTGTATTTTCTCAATCGTATATTTATCATACTTTTCATTGAGATAAGTGAATATCTTTTTCTGTATTTCATCAGGAATTTCTTCTGAATCAATCACTATTTCAATGTCCTCAAAAGTTCCATCAGCAGAAAATTCAATGCTATACCACCGACCCTCTTTTTTGGTTTTTGCTTCATAAGAGTTTTTATCCAATCCGATTTCCTTGAACCATTTAACCTTTTTTGTAAACGCCAATGTGTCAACAAAACGCAAAGCCTCTATGGGCACATCCTTGTCTTTAACACGGATTTCTTTTTCGTATTTATTCTGCGTAAACCCATAATGTGCAGCGGGCAACAGCAGGATCAGAATTAAAAATGTACGCATTTGGATTGGTGTTTATTGTTTAAATCCATCCCGAGCATAGGAGATGGGCATTTTACATAACAATTATACATATGTTATTGTTGCTTTGACCCTGAAAAAATAATTACTGCTTGCTGTATCTTTCAGCCTCTTCTAAAATTCAATTAAGAGGCAAAAATAATTGATTTTCCACTATTTTTACATCTTGTCAAACATGCAACAGTCCTTCTGAATTTATTGATTTAACCCTTTGACTCAAGCAAAACCACTATTTTTGCAGGCAATCTGAATAGCAGAGCTGATAAAATTTATTGTAAATCACACCTGACAACCCCAAAACTAACCAATGGTTTCTGTTCAAAACCTTAGCATGCACTATACCGGTGAAGACCTATTCACCAACATCACCTTTTTGATCCGCGAGAAGGACCGTATTGGGTTGGTGGGCAGGAACGGTGCAGGCAAAACTACGCTGCTGCGTCTCATTTGCGGCTTGGAGCAACCTTATAAAGGGGATGTGATAGTACCAGAAGATGCCTCACTGGGTTACCTACCCCAGGAAAAGGAACTTGGCAGCAATAAAACTGTTTTGGATGAAGCCATGACTGCCTTTGACGAGATCAACCACCTGGAAAAGCAGATTGCCAAAATTACGGGTGAAATTACTGAACGCAACGATTACGAATCAACCGCCTACAACAAACTGATCGAGCGCTTGAGCCTGCTCAATGAAAGATTGGCATTGCTTGGCTCCAGCACCATTGAGGGCGAGGCAGAACGCGTACTTACCGGTCTGGGTTTTGAGCGTACCGACTTAAGCCGGCCTATGCAGGAATTTAGCAACGGCTGGCAGATGCGTGTGGAATTGGCTAAAATCCTGCTCAAACAGCCCTCCTTATTGCTGCTTGACGAGCCTACCAACCACCTCGATATCGAATCCATACAGTGGCTCGAAGGTTTTTTACAAACCTATTATGGCGCCATCGTAATGGTTTCCCACGACAGGGCCTTTCTTGATAACATCACCAAGCGCACCATTGAAATCAGCCAGGGCAAGGTGTACGATTACAAAGGCTCTTATTCAGAATATATAGGCATGCGCGAGGAACGCATCAGCAATCAGCAGGCAGCCTACAACAACCAGCAACGCGAGGTGCGTGAAATTGAGCGCTTTATCGAACGTTTTCGTTATAAAAGCACCAAATCAAAGCAAGTGCAATCACGGGTAAAGATGTTGGAAAAGATGGATGAAATCGCCATAGACGACATGGACAAATCTGCCATTCATTTCCGCTTTCCACCTGCACCCCATTCAGGAAAAATTACGGTTGAAACTCATGGGTTGTCCAAACAATATGGCAATCTGCAGGTTCTCAACAAGATTGATCTGGTGGTATTACGCGGCGACCGCATTGCATTTGTCGGCCGCAACGGTGAAGGAAAGTCCACCCTGTCAAAAATCATCGCCGGGGTACTTGATTATAGCGGAGAACTCAAATTGGGCCATCAGGTAAGTGTAGGCTATTACGCCCAAAATCAGCATGATATGCTTGATGGCGAAAAAACTGTTTTCGAAACCCTGGATGAGGTGGCTGTTGGTGAAATGCGCCCCAGGATAAAGGGCTTGCTTGGTGCATTCCTTTTTGGAGGAGAAGCCATCGACAAAAAGGTGAAAGTTCTTTCAGGGGGTGAAAAATCAAGACTTTCGTTGGCAAAGCTCTTGCTGAACCCGGTGAATTTATTGGTCCTTGATGAACCAACCAACCACCTGGACATGCAATCGAAGGATATTTTGAAAAGTGCCCTGATCCGTTTTGATGGCACTTTGATCATTGTATCGCACGACCGGGACTTTTTGCAAGGCCTCACCAACAAGGTTTATGAGTTTCGAAAACCACGTATCAGAGAGCATATAGGTGATATTTATGATTTTCTTGATTCAAGGCAAATTGAAAAGCTGGAAGAGCTGGAGCAGAAAAAAATAAATGATGCGGAATCCTCTGCTTCTGAACCTGTTTCGCAGAACAAGAAGAATTACGAAAAACGCAAATTGATTGACCGCGACATCCGGAAAACCGAACGTGAAATTGAAATGCTTGAGCAGCAAATCTCCAAACTGGAACAGCAAATTACTGAGGCAGATACTATGCTCGCCAATCCATCGGCACACCAACAAACAATTGATGACGAATGGTATAAGCAATATTCCGGTATCAAGGAAAAATTGACAGCCACCATGGAAAGCTGGGAACAGAAACACCAACAATTGGATGAGTTGCAAGGCTCATTGCTTCATTTTCAGTGAGGAATACAGATTAGCATAAAAGACCCATCAGTTTACAATAACTAATAAGTTCGGTGGAAGAGTTTTTCGGCAAAGTTCAGCAGGGGTTCTTTTTGCTTTTCGGGTAAATTTATCCTGGCTAAAGCGGCCAATGCTGATTCATAATACTGCTGCATGATATCACTCACTTGATTTTCTATTTGCAAGTCATCAAAAATAGTTTTTACGGCAATAATTTTTTCTTCAGCTGGCATATCGTTGGTGGTGTAATACTTTTTCAATTTAGCATTTTGTTGGGAATTGGCCAGTTCTAAGGCCTTCAGATAGAGATAGGTTTTTTTATTGGCTGCTATATCGCCGCCGCTCATTTTTCCAAACTCTTTTTGGTCGCCAAATACATCGAGCAGGTCATCTTTCAGCTGAAAGGCAATTCCCAGATTTACACCAAATTCATAAATATGAACAATATCAGCTTCGGAGGCTTTTCCCACAATAGCGCCAATTTCAAGTGCTGCCCCTAATAGCACAGCTGTTTTAAGGCGTATCATTTCCAGGTAATCAGCAATCTCAACCTCCGGTTGTGTTTCAAAATTCATATCCATTTGCTGACCCTCGCACACTTCGATGGCGGCCTTACTGAATACACGCAAAATGTCGGACACAAATGCGGGCTCTGTCCGCAGGGCATATTGATAAGCCATAGCAAACATGGTATCACCCGAGAGGATGGCGATATCAGCATTCCATTTTTTAAAAACAGTATCCATTCCACGGCGTAAAGGTGCTTTGTCCATGATATCATCGTGAACGAGTGTAAAATTGTGAAACACTTCTACGGCAAGTGCCGGATAGGTTGCCTGATTAACCTCACCACCAAACAAATTGCACGACAACAGGGTCAATACCGGTCGAAGGCGCTTCCCTCCCTGTCCCATGGTATAGGCAATGGGTTCGTAAAGTTCAACAGGTTTACGTGCAAAATTCTGCTCGCTGATAAGGCCTTCAATCATTTCCTGAAATTCGCGCACCATACTTGACATAATCAATTGAGTTAAATAGCTTATCTAATGAGGTTTAACAAATACTGGCCATAACCACTTTTAAGCAATGGTTGCGCAATTATTTCCAATTGTGCGGCATCAATAAAGCCTTTTTTGAAGGCAATTTCTTCAATACAACCAATTTTGAGTCCTTGTCGGTTTTCGATCACCTCCACAAACTGCGATGCTTGCAGCAGGGATTCGAAAGTGCCTGTATCCAGCCAGGCAGTTCCGCGCCCCAGAATACCCACCTTCAGGTTTCCTTGCTTCAGATAGTATTTATTAACATCCGTGATTTCGTACTCACCACGCGCACTTGGCTGAATATTAGCAGCCACGTCCACAACTGAATTGTCATAAAAATACAAGCCTGGCACTGCATAATTCGATTTGGGCTGCTTTGGTTTTTCTTCGATGGAAATGGCCTTGTTTTCATCGTCAAACTCAACCACACCATAGCGCTCCGGGTCCGAAACATGATAAGCAAATACCACACCTCCATCAGGATCGTTGTTCTCGACAAGCAATTTTTGCAAGCCACTGCCATAGAATATATTATCACCCAGCACAAGTGCAACTTTATCATTTCCAACAAACTCCTTTCCAATCACAAAAGCCTGCGCCAAGCCATTGGGGACCACCTGCTCAGCATAAGCGAATGTGCATCCAATGCCTGAACCGTCGCCCAGAAGTCTTTTAAAATGCGGCAAGTCGTGCGGAGTAGAAATTATCAGGATTTCGCGTATCCCGGCCATAAGCAAAACTGATAGGGGATAGTAAATCATAGGCTTGTCGTAAATAGGCATTAGTTGCTTGCTCACGGCCAGCGTAAGGGGATGTAAACGTGTTCCCGACCCGCCTGCTAAGATGATTCCTTTCATGATGTATGGTTTTTTTATTTAATTCCTTTTGATAAACTTGATTTTTTATAAAATGTTGCAGCTACCAATTAGCTTCCGCCACGTGTATCAATTTCTTCAACCTCCAAATCATCTAACTCAAGGTCATCCTCCTCATCAAAAATCTCAAAAAACGGCTCTTTGAAAGATTTTGTAATGATGCGTTTGTCCAATGTCAATAACAACGAAGGAAGCACAAAAAGGTTCGAAAGCATGGCAATTAGCAAAGTAAAGGATACCAAATACCCCATGGCCTCGGTGCCCCCAAAGGATGAGAGAATAAATATTCCAAAACCAAAAAACAGTACCACAGCAGAATACATAATACTAAAACCTGTTTCGAGTAAGGCAGCCAAAACCGATTCTTTGATTTTAAAACTATTAATCAACAGTTGCTGCCTGTATCGGGCCAGAAAATGAATGGTATTGTCTACGCTGATTCCCAGTGCAATACTGAAAATGAGTATCGTTGATGGCTTAATGGATATACCTGCATATCCCATCATGGCCGCGGTGAGCAGCTGTGGAATAAGATTTGGAACAAGTGATATGAGTATCATTTTGGAGGAGGAAAAAGTAAGTGCCATCAGCAAAACTATTACCACCAATGCCAGTAGCAGGGAAGTGAGTAAATTACGTACCATATAATTGGTTCCCTCCAAAAAAACCACACTCGTACCTGTGATACCAACATCATAATCCTCAGGTGGAAATATTTGTTTGATCTTAGGGTCAAGGGTTTGTAGGATACTGTCGATCTGTCGCGTACTTACATTGGCCATTTGCACACTGATACGTGTAAGCTGCAGATTGGTATCCACAAACGAATTTACAAGTGCATGGCCAGCCCCCTGCATATTGGGCATATAGGGCAGTATAAAATTCCGCTCCTGATTGCTTGGCAGGTTGTAAAAATTGGGATCACCCCGGTAAAAAGCCTGCTTGGAGAATTTCACCAACTCTACAACCGACAAAGGTTTACTAAAATGAGAAAAGGTTAGCAAGGTATCCTGCAATTGGTCAATTTTCTGCAAATTATCCATTCGCAATACGCCCCGGTTACGCTTGGTATCCAACGTAATTTCGAAAGGCATTACGCCATTAAAATGCTCTTCGAAAAACAACATGTCTTTATAAAGTCTATCTTTTTTAGAAATATCGTCAACCACGTTGCCGGTGGTTCGCAGCCGCAGCAGTCCAAAACAGCCAATAAGCACTACAGTAATGGATATCGCATATACCGTATTACGCCTATTTAATACCACCCAAACAATTTTTTCTAACAGCCTGCTCACCAAGCCCTTTTCAAGATGCTGAATGTGCCTGGCCTTGGGATCGGGAAGGAATGAAAAAATGATGGGTATGAGGAACAGGCTCAGAAGGTATGAAGCCAGTATATTGATAGAAGCAACCACACCAAAATCGACAAGTAATTTATTTCCGGTAACCGTAAAAGCTGCAAAACCAGCGGCAGTGGTGGCGTTGGTTAGTAGATTGGCAGGGCCTATACGCCTGATTACCCGCGACAAAGCTTTTATTTTGTTGCCGTGAATAATAAATTCGTTATAGTATTTATTTAACAAGAAGATAGAATTTTCTACCCCGATCACAATAAGCAAGGGGGGCAAAATGGCTGTAAGTATTGAAATTTTATAGCCTAACAAGGTGATGGTACCAAACATAAATATCACCGTAATCACTACTATTAGCAGGATAAAAGAAACCAGTCTGGCTGAGCGGAAAAAAACATACAGGATGATGCCAGCTATCACCAGGGCAAGAAACATAAACAGCACCAGTTCATCCTGAATCTTTTTTGATGTCATGGTCCTGATATAGGGCAGGCCTGAGTAATATAGCTTGAGGTTTTGTTCTTTGGAGAATTTATCGAGCGTATTCCTGATTTCAAATACCAAACCAACGCGGCTTTTGGTGTTGAGCAACTCGTTATCGAGCGTGATCATCATCATGCTCACATGGTTTTTTGTATTGAACAGCAAACCTTCATAAAAAGGAAGCTTATAAATGGCCTCTCGGAGCGAATCAAGTTCGGCCTGGGTTTGTGGAAGACGCGCCACAACAGGAAGAAAATCAAATTTACGCAGGCTGTCGTTGCGCTGCAGTTGGAACATCCGTGCCACCGACACCACTTCTTCTACCCCTTCGATGCGCCTCAACTCCTCTGTAAGTTTATACCAGGCACGAAAGTGATCCAGATCAAACAGTTTCTCATCCTGAATGCCTACAAACATCACACTGCCATCCTGCCCAAATTGTTTTTTAAAATTCTGATAAACAATGCTTGTGCTATCCGAATCGGGTAACATGCTGGGCATTTCATAATGCATTTTCACCTTTAAACCCTGCCACCCCATGAGCAATGTAATCATCCCGATAACAATGAGGTTTGCCACACGGTTCCTCAATATCAGCCTTACCATCAATGTCCAGATCTTCATAAAAGCATAGCTTTGAATGCCTAAAAAGTGTGTCGAAATTCAAATGAGCCACCGAAATTAGCACTTTATTTTCGATTACGAAAAACTGGTTCGAAATTTGTTAAGATTGCTGCATGACATCGTGTGCATAATCACTAATTTTGAAACTTCTAAAAATGACCCTATGCGATTAATTGCCATTTTATTGATGACGGTGCTGCTCTTTGGATGCGCATCACCTTCCAGACTGGTGAAAAACCAGGAATATGACCAGGCTATTGAGAAACTTAGCAAGTCGTTGCGCACTGGCACCCCCAAGGAAAAGCATGTGAAATTGCTCAGACAGGCTTTTCATGCGGCCAATCAGCGCGACCATGACAGGATAATGCTTTTGCGCCAAAGTGGCCAACCTGATATTTGGTCAGATATACATTTCCGCTACCTGGCCATGAACCACCGGCAGGATTTGATCAAAGGATTGCCTGATGCCGTAAAGCAGGGCGTAAATTTCAGGCCAATTGATTATGGGGCCGACATAGCCGAATCGCGCAACAAGGCCTCAGCCTATCTGTATGCCAGATCAGAACAGTTGCTCAAAAGCAATGACAGAGCAGATGCCAGGAAGGCTTATGACCTTTTGTTGGAACTAACACAAATCAACCGCAACTATCGCGATACAGAAATACTTATGCGTCAGGCATTGCTGCAAGGCACCAACCAGGTGTTGCTGGCTTTCGACAACCAGGCAGGCATGCCTTTGCCCGATGGGTTCACCGATAGATTGATGGCCTTTAACCCCGCCGATTTCCGTGATGAATTTGTGCAATATGACCTGTATGCTTTTGATGGCAAAAACTATGATTTTACCATTTGGATTACACTTAAAAATATCCGTGTTTCGCCTGAGCAAGTTGAGTCGCGCAGTTTTACTGAAACCAGGGAGATTGAAGATGGGACCAAACCAAAGCGTGATGATGAAGGGAACATCGTCCTGGATGAAGATGGTAAAGTGGTGGAAGTGCCCAATTACAGAACAGTTTCAGCCATTGTTTACGAAACCCTGCTCAACAAAAGTGCCTTGCTCGAAGGCAGCGTGGACTATATGCGCAACTACGACAACAGCATTGTCTACTCCATACCCATTTCGGCAACCAATAACTTCAACCATGCTTTTGCCAGCGTAAACGGCGATTTAAAAGCCATTTCGAAAGAAACGAGGCAAATGATGCAAAATAAGCACATCCCTTTCCCACCTGATGGCCTGATGGTGCTTGAAGCTGCCAAAGCGCTGAATGAATCGGCCCGCAGGAGCATAAACCGGGAGTCGTCGCGATTAAATGGGAATAGGTAAATTTATGAAACATGCCTCAATCAAAAATCCTCTTTATTGACACAGCCCATCCCAGCCTACACCAAATACTGGAACAGATGGGATTTGTATGCGATCACTTCCCGGATTACGAAAAGGAAGATATTCTGCGTATTGCAGGGGAATACACCGGCTTTGTGGTGCGCAGCAAAATTTCCATGAACAAGCAAATCATGGATGTGGCCGGCAAACTGCGTTTCATAGCACGTGTAGGCGCAGGTATGGAAAACATTGACGTAGAATACGCCCGAAAAAAAGGGATCAGTTGCCTGAATGCCCCTGAAGGCAACCGCGATGCCGTTGCCGAACAGGCTATTGGCATGTTGCTGGCTTTATTCAACAAACTGCTGGTGGCCGACAAGCAGGTGCGGCAGGGTATTTGGTTGCGCGAAGAAAACCGCGGGATTGAATTGGGTGGTAAAACTATTGGCCTGATCGGCTATGGCAATACGGGAAGTGCTTTTGCGCAAAAACTCAGTGGTTTTGGCGTCAGGGTATTGGCCTATGACAAATACAAAAGTGATTTTTCGAATGCTAATGTGGAAGAGGTGGATATGGACCGCATCTTTGCTGAATCCGACATACTAAGCCTGCATGTCCCCCTAACTGAAGAAACAACTTATATGGTTGACCTGGCCTATATTAAAAAGTTTGCAAAACCCATTTTTTTATTAAACACGTCACGGGGTAAGGTAGTAAGCACCAATGACCTGTTAGCTGCATTGAAAAGTGGCAGCGTTCGTGGTGCCTGTCTCGATGTACTCGAGTACGAAAAATCATCCTTCGAAAGCCTGCAATTAAGCCAATTTCCCGAACCCATGAAGCAGCTATTTGCACTGGACAATGTTGTCCTCAGTCCGCATATAGCAGGCTGGACGCATGAATCAAATATCAAAATGGCACAGGTGCTTGTTGAAAAAATCAGTGCATTAACTTAACATTTAATGATTTACACCCACGGTTTGTGCCGTCGATATGCCTCAAGAATAATTTATGTAATTTTGCAAAACACTTGATTCATTAAATAACAAAAAAAATCCCCTGTGATCAAATATAACAAACTCAAAAACAATTTGTTGCAATTTTTTGGCTTGTCAAAACCCACAAACAGCCAAAAAACTGACAGTGTCTACTTGCAAGGAAAAGCCAAGCAAAAGGAGGAACAAACTGTTTTTGAAGTTCAGCCACTCAATACCACCGAATTACAAAACAAAGCGACAAAAAAAAGCAAAGGCAAGCAAGAGCTTTGTCCTTCTGCTTATGCCTGTGGTGCGCGCATGTACCTGGGAAACCGGTAATTATATGGTACAATACTGGGGGTGATTTCTCTATTCAAATTTGATGCATTTTTTTGATAAGCTTTGGTCCATTTTAACAATACAGCCATTTAAGATTTATTAACTAATGTTTCGCACTTTGTGTATGAGCCTGGCTATGAATGATAAGAGAAGCTGAAATTTTATATAAAATACAGATATTCTGAGCTTTAAGCTTTTCCCTATTCATGATATTGATTGAAATCATTGATTACAGCCTGATTGATATTGTAAAGGTGAATAGATAATATTTTGGCTAATTTTTCTGTTTTAGCCCCCCAACCCCCACAAGTGGGGGCTTTCGACCTGGTCAAGAGTGAAGTAAGGCTAATAGTCAGTACAATTCCAAAACCTATACGTCAAATCACACCGGGCTGAAGCCCCCACTTGTGGGGGGTGGGGGCAATGGGCCACGCTTCGCGCTCTACTAAATAATCCATGATACTGGCGACATGTAAACCTGAAAGCAAAAATGGAAAGATATAAGTTGCTGTAATTCTGTAGTTTAAAAAACATCATTTGTGTTTTGTTCCTCATTATCAACATTTTATTCGGAGTGCGAAACATCAGTGAATAAAATGCACGAAGTGCCAATCGAGCAGACAGCAAGTGAGCTATTGGGCACCCTCCATGGCGCACATTTGCAATGTGTGCCTCCGCTGCCGCCTCCAGAATTTTCGGGTTGCAATCGGTGCCCTGCCGTTGGACTCGTCAGCAAATTACTTCGAAATCGGCAACAAAAACAGACCGCCAAACCGCTGGTAATCTAGCCTGAAAACACCTCAACAATGACGCTGACAAAGAAATTTCTACATAAAGAACCTGATTTCATTCAAATATCTCGATTTAAGATTATCATTGGGATAATGGTCGGACTATTCTTTGCTTTTGCATTTTATTCTTTCATATACCTTATTCGAGAAGTATTTAGGATTCTTTCAGTTACAGAAACCTATGATTTGTGGATTTTAACCGACAAAGAAGTTTATTTTTATAACCTGATTTTTGCCTATATTTCAGTTATAATTGGACAATCTATTGCTTTCTTATTTTGGCTTGACCGACCTAAAAGTATATTTAGAAAGCAGAATCTCAGAAAAACAACAATATTAAACGACCAAAGAGCTATAAACTGGTATTTTTTAAGCTGGTTTTCAAAACTTGCCATTGTCTTTGGTTTAATGTTCGGACTTACTTTTCGTGGCGGATTTTACGTTTTTAGTTTATATCCAGATTACAATTACATATTTATTTTAATTGTCATTGTTCTGTTCTTGCAAACATGGAATACAATAAGCTTGTCATTAAAAAGGAAAGGGCAAAAATGGATGCTAATTTCAGGCGTGCTATTATCTATTATTGCTTTTGGTATTTCAAGAATTAATATAATTGACTACAAAACAATTAATCATAATTATCTTAAAAAGAATATTCATTACAATTACAACCTTGAATTGCCTGAATCTGATAGCTATAAAAGAATTGAGAAAAGGTCATTAACAGAAAATATATATTTGGTTGATTCTAAGCAAAATGAAAATGAGTCAATAATTATTGTTGACAACGAACAAATTTCTTTTGAAAAACTTCATGAAAAAATTATCGAATGGCAGTCAGTGAGATATAAGTACGATGTTCCTTTCATGGTTTATCGTTTACATATTCACAAATCAATAAAAATGGACTTTGTCAATCAAGTGAAAAAAGAACTAACAAAATCGAATGTTTCAAGGATTGCTTATGCTGTTGTTCCAGCAAATAATGAGTATGATAAAAGGTTCTATCAAGACTATTCATTTTCGATGCTTTTACCCAATTGGAAAGCTGATTGGATGAATCCAAAAACGATTAAGGACTTAAATAAAGTTCAAAATATTATAGAAATTAAGCAAACAGAATTTGACAATGTAATCAATGACACTTTGGTTAAAACCAATCGAATTAAAAGCACAATTAAAAGATTAATTCAACAAAATTCAGATTATATAATCAAATTCTATGTGAATGACAATGTTGCTTTTTCGAATTATTTCAAAGTCTTGCTAAGTTTAAAAGAAGCTGTTAATGAATTAAGAAATGTATACTCTGAAAAAAAATTCTTTAAACAATATGATTTACTTGATTATGAAGAAGCGACTGAAGTAAGACAGAAATTTCCTTTTCGAATATTTGAGATAACAACTGAATTGAAAGAAATAATTGAAAATGAATAACTAATGTTTCGCACTTTGTGTATGAGCCTGGCTATGAATGATAAGAGAAGCTGAAA
>CAYTUA010000129.1:0-6340 GCA_964440855.1 uncultured Lentimicrobiaceae bacterium | reverse complement strand
GATATAGATGGCAACCATTATGAAACCGTACAAATCAACAATCAGGAGTGGATGGCCGAAAATTTAAAGGTAACCCACTTCAATAATGGCGACAGCATCACTTCGGGTAATAATGCAGAGGACTGGAAAATGAAAACCAGCCCGCTTTATGCCGTTTTTGATCATGACATGTTGGATGGGCTGAACAACGAAGAGGAAGTAAAATCAGCATTTGGACTGCTTTACAATGGATATGCTATAAAAGACAGCCGACAGCTATGCCCGGAAGGCTGGCGGTTAACAACCAAAAATGACTGGCAAGGGCTTTTTGACTATAGCAATGAGCATCTTGGGTACTACATTAATGATCCTGAACTCCACTACTATTCTGAAGCATACATTTTTACAAGTTGCAGAAATCCTGAAACCACTATTCAGGCCTGCCAAACAAATGTAGCTCCTTTTTGGTACGAATTGAAATTCCCTGAGGAACCATACGACATTTTTGGGCTGGCAATTAATGCAACTGGCTATAGATACAGATATGGAGGGTATGATGAAAACCCAAGAAATGCGCGTTTTTGGTTAGCTGACCCCTATGATTCGCTTAATCACTATACCTTGAGCATCAATCCAGTTTCCAAAACTGGCTTTTTAGCCAATTGGCATGGCACAGGAAGCAGTGTGAGATGTATTCGTGATTTAGAAAATTAGCCTTATTGTTTAAGAAGAAAAAACTGAATTAAAATGAATACTCCCCTATTTTTAAGTAAACAAACTACCTTGCTTGCTGCAATAGTGCTCTTGCTGTTCTCGCTATCTTGTTCAAAAACCGAAATGCCACTAACAACGCCCTCCGTCTATACTTATTGGATTGATACGGTGGGGGCCTATGCATTTGTGTGCAGTGGCGTGGTTATTGATGATGGGGGGATGCCAATAAAAAGTCGTGGTTTGCTTGTGAGCAAGTATCCCAATAACGCACCAACACCCGACAGCAATTTGTTTCAAATGGAATTGGAAGGCGAAACAGGCAGGTTTTATGGTGTTTTTCCTATTGATAAATTTCACCAGCATTATTATGTAAGGGCCTATGCCGCCAATGATATTGGAATAACACTCGGAAATGTTGAGCATTTTGTAAGTTATTATGATGTTTATATAAGGGATTACACATTAAAGGTGAAAGGATTCAATACCTATACGGCATCGATTGATGTGGGCCACATACCCCTGCAAGACATTTTACAGTGTGGGTTTGTATGGAAAGCCGGAAATAATGCGACACCACAATTGGACGATAATGATGGGTTCACTATAAATACAATAAATGATGGAATTTTAGAAGGCACCATAACAGGCCTTTTTCCCGGTTTAAATTATAGATTGCGGGCCTATGTTGCTATAAATGACCGGGTGTACTACTCAGGGAGTCAGGCTTCAATCTTTGCATTATCCTTTCCGATTTTTGATTTCAACTTAGAACAGCTTTCGTCAAATTCATATTATGCAACAGGGTTAATTACCAATGCAGACTGGTATTCCTATATGTTCGAAGTTGGTCAGCTTGGCTTTTGTTATGCCCTACACCCCTCGCCAAGCTTGTTGGACAATGTTTCATATGCCGGTTGTTGTTCTTACGAAAGCTTCAGCGACACCATAAAGGGCCTTGTTCCGGGCAGCACCTATTATTTTAAGCCTTTTGTACACCTGCATGACTCGCTCTTTTATGGTAATACCCAATCGATCAGCGTACCCTGATAATTGTAGCATATTCCAGTTGTTAAAGTATAAATGCTATTCAAACCCGATTAATCATAAAACCTTATGAAATTATTCAAAACAAGCCTGATGATTATCGCCCTGCTGACTGCCGGTAAAGTCCATTCCCAATCATGTTTAACAGAAGGGGTTGAATTTGTAAGTCAGACAGCTATTGACCAATTTTCAACTTTCTTCCCCAATTGCGAAATCATCGAAGGCAATGTTCATATTAGGGGCAGTAATATCTTCAATCTTGATGGTTTGTCGCAAATCAAACAGATTGAAGGCCATTTGTTAATTGAGGGTACATCTATAATCACAATGCATGGCCTGAATCAGTTGGATTCCATTCACAGAGATTTGTGGATATATGGAAATAATGATCTTGAAACCATTAGTGGCTTTCATCAATTGAAGTATATAGGTGGGTCGTTGATGTTCAAAAAAGGCGGGTATACAAATCCTCAGCATATTGGTTTGATAAGTGGTTTTAATATGCTTAACCACATTAGGGGGGATTTGGTTATAGAAGAATCAATTATTGATCAAATGAGTGGTTTTGATAACCTGGAAAGTATTGGGGGAAACTTGAATTTCAAGGACTGGACAAATCCGGAAATTGTGACCGATAATTTGCAACTCTTTCCGCAGTTAAAAGAAATTGCCGGGAGCATAAAGATTAATGTTTCAGGGCAACTGACTGGCATATTGGGTTTTGAAAGCCTTGGACGTGTTGGGGGTGGAATTGATTTATACAATGGCCCGAATCTGCAATCTTTGGCCGGTTTTGGCAATCTTGATTCGATTGGGGGAACACTCAGGATCACCAATCTTGGCATTCAGAATTTTCAGGGCTTGCATTCACTATCCTATATTGGCGGGTTAAATGCTCAGGCGGGAACCTACCGCCCTGCCTCCACTGGATTAATTGATTTTTCTGGCCTTGAAAAAATATCCATCATACATGGGCATTTGCATATAAGGCATAACAATAGCCTGGAAAGCCTGAACGGACTTGATAACTTAAGACAGGTTAGGGGAGATTTTTATCTTAGGAACAATGCCATATTAAACAATACCAGCGGATTGAATAAACTCACAACCGTATATGGCGATTTGGTCATAACAAACAATGAATCACTCACACAGCTCAATGGCCTTGGTAATCTTTTGAATATAGGTGCAGGCCTGACCATCAAATCAAATCACTCTTTAACTTCTAACAGCTTCTTAAATAGTCTGGAAACTGTAGGTAGTTCTATACTATTTTTAGATAACGATTCCCTTACCGAACTGAATGGGCTGACTTCGTTGAGCAATATAGGCAATAACCTAAGGATTGAAACAAATCCCCTGTTAAGCCAAATCAATGGTTTTTCAAATTTAGGCCACATCGGAGGCTATCTTTGGATTATGAATTTGGCTTCGCTCCAGCACCTGACTGGTTTTCAAAACCTGGAAACAATTGGAGGAGAGCTGCAAATAATCACCTGTCCCCAATTGTCAACTTTGCAAGGCCTCAACAGTTTAAGGCTAATTGGTGGCTATTTGACAATAGAAAGAAATCACCTTTTAGCCACTCTGGATGGTTTAGAAAGCCTTGCTAAAATTGAAGGCCATCTTTCGATCACGAATAATGATATTTTATCCAGCCTGTATGGCATGAAAAAGGTAAGGATGGCATCAGATGGAAGTTCTTCAATAGACATATCCTGCAACCCCAATTTGTCAGTTTGTGAAATTTCTGGTATTTGCCATTATATTAAAAACTTTCCGGACAAGGTCAATATGATATTTAATCTGCCAAGTTGCAACAACCTGGAAGATATTTTATATGCCTGCTATTTGTCTCCAACACCCGAAACAGACCTAAATATTAAGCCAATCGTTTATCCCAACCCTGCTAATGACCATATTTACATTGATGCTGCCGGCAACCATAACCCAGTGAACGTAAGTGTTTTTGATTTGTTTGGCAAAGAAATCAGAAAATGGGAGCAAATTACCAACCATCAGTTATTTCTAGAACTTCCGGAGGGTTTGTACATAATTGAAATTAAAAATGCCGAAAAAATTATACGCGAAAAACTGCTTATTGCTAAGTAATCCTGAAGGCTAAGCTATTTGTAAGTCGTATAGTATAGAAGCGTTACAGGCTGAAATCAGCCCCAGAATAGCCATTAAAAAAACAGGACAGCATTCTCTCAGAAATCCGATACCTGGTATTCTTTTTCTTCACACTGGGCAAAAGTTGTTTTGGGGGATTTGCCTATTTTTATGCCACTTAACACAAACCAAACACAACATGAATGCAAAAAAAGGCTTACTAACATTTCTTCTGGTATTCTCCATTGTGCTGCTGCTGGGGATGGGCATTAGCTATTTGTGGTCGTTGTTTTTCCATGCCGAAGCTGCTATAAATTGGGAAACATCCTTTCAGTTATCGCTGATAATGGGCATCATCCTGGGCATAGTTGAGGGCAGGCGAAAACAGCATTGATAAACACCCGCATTTATGGCTTTTTGTGGGGAAGAATAGCTTGCCTTGCCGGAAAAATTAAACAAATGGCACCGCCTGAACGTTTATTTAACTACTTTGCAAGCTGAAAAAACAACCCATGAAGATTCTTCTTACCGGTGCCACAGGTTATATTGGCAAACGACTGCTCCCCGTTTTGGTCGAAGACGGGCACGAAGTGGTTTGCTTAGTGCGCGATGCCAAACGCTTTGTGGTTAAGAAAAGCCTTGCCGAACACATCCGGGTTGTTGAAGGCGATTTTCTAAAACCCGAAACGCTTGATAGTATTCCAAGCGATATCGAAGTGGCCTATTATCTGGTGCATTCCATGTCGTCAAACACCAAAAAGTTTGATGAAATGGAAGCGCTTTCGGCCAGGAATTTTCGTGAAGCCATGCACGCCACACAAGTGAAACAGGTTATTTACCTGAGTGGAATTGTAAACGACAAGAATCTTTCGAAACACCTGAACTCCAGAAAAATTGTTGAAGAAACCCTTTTCGAGGGCCGATATGCACTGACTACTTTGCGCGCAGGGATTATAGTTGGGTCGGGAAGTGCTTCATTCGAGATTATTCGTGACCTGGTGGAGAAACTTCCAGTAATGATTGCACCCAAGTGGCTCAATACCAAAACACAGCCCATTGCCATCAGGGATGTTATACAGGCACTGCTCAAAGTAGTCCACAGGCCCGAAACCTATAATAAAAGTTTCGACATTGGCGGACCTGATATCCTGACATACAAAGAGATGTTGCTTCAATTTGCAGCAGTCAGGCAGCTGAAGCGTTGGATAATTCTTTATCCGTTTTTTTCGCCAAAAATCAGTTCTTATTGGCTTTATTTCGTTACCCAAACCAGTTATAAACTGGCCATTAATTTGGTGGCGAGCATGAAGGTGGAGGTGATTTGCCGCGACAATTCCTTATTGAAAATGCTTCATATTGAGCCGTTAAGCTACAAACAAGCTATCAAAAACGCCTTCGACCGCATCATGCAAAACGAAGTGGTTTCCAGCTGGAAAGATTCATCCATCAGCAGCAGTTTCAAGGCCCATATTTCGGACTATATCGAAATACCCACTTTTGGATGTTTGGTCAACAAAAAACAGCTAAAGGTATCAAACCCTGAAGCCGTATTGGACCGCATGTGGGCTATTGGGGGCGATACGGGCTGGTATTATGCCAGTTATTTATGGAAAATCAGGGGGATGATTGACAAAGCCGTTGGTGGTGTTGGGTCAAGAAGGGGCCGTACCCACCCAACTGAAATTCATCCGGGTGATGCACTCGATTTTTGGCGCGTTATCTATGCCAGCAAGGAACACAGACGTTTATTGCTTTATGCCGAAATGCGGCTTCCGGGTGATGCCTGGCTCGAATTTTACATTGACGACGACAATGTATTGCACCAAAAAGCTACTTTCAGGCCAACCGGCATAGCAGGCCGCAACTATTGGTATCTGCTGATACCTGTCCATGCCTTTGTGTTCAGGGGGATGATTAAGGGCATCAGGGGCGCAAATGGTTAGCAGTAAAAAAAGTTGGGCGTAGTTTGCAAACTACGCCCAACTTTTTTTAAACTTTTTTTTTAACCCCACACAATGCAATCGTGCAGCAGCGGAGTCACCAATCCATGCTTTTCGTACTTTTGATGGCCGACAGAAAACAGCCGACATCCATCATTTATGCCAAAAAGGCTCAAACACCGGTTTCAATTGCGCAATATGCAGTGCCACTGCTGCCTCAGGCTGCTTCAGCTCGAGCTGGAGCGGGCCGGTATGTCGCTGGTGAAGGGCGAACTAGGCGATGTAGTCGTTGCCTACGACCCGCAAAAGATAAATTTGCAGGAAGTGGTTTCCTTTATAAATAATATTGGCTTTGAGGTGGTTGAAGACAGGGAGTCGGTGCTTGCCGAAGAATTGAAACGGACAGTGATTGAATTGGTGCACCACTCCACTTACAATGCCATGGTGCGCAATTCTGATTTTCTGGTAGGCCGCTTCAACAAAAGCTACCAATATCTTTCTTCTGTTTTTTCGAAGCATGAATCCATCACACTCGAAAAGTTTATCATCCG
>CAYTUA010000128.1:0-6076 GCA_964440855.1 uncultured Lentimicrobiaceae bacterium | reverse complement strand
AATTGTATGATAGGTATCTTCAAACATCATCCTGCTGCAATTAATATGATAGCCAAAATAGCCAATGCTATGCCCATCCAGTTCGTTCGGTTTAAATTTTCGCTGAACAGCCATAAACCAGCCAAAGCAGATAGTGCTACTACACCCGTATTCCGTATAGGAAACATCAGGGAACTGTCAAAATACTCCATGCTGCGGAATAAGGTGTAAGTGGAGGCAAAATTGACGAATCCCAGAAAAAAACCAAATAAAAAATTCCTGAAACGCAATTGCACTTCGCCACGTATATACTTCACAATTAACAAAATAGATCCAGCTGCAAGCGATACCATAAAAATGGTGGATATCTTCAACAGCAGGTCATCACCAACAAACCGGAAATCAGTATATTTCATCAACAAATCATTGGTGCCTGTGCCAACAAAAAGCAAGATGGGCAACAACATGGCACCATAATTTACAACCATTTTCCCTTTTGTTTTAAAGGTAAAATAGAAGGCCAACAAGGCAGCAACTATCCCGGCCAATTTAAGCACACTCAACTGGTCACCAAAAAAGATAAAACCTCCAGTTGCCGGAATAACAACCGACATTTTGCTTGAAACAGCCGTTATGGCAATACCTGCCTTTTGGGTGGACAGGGCAAACAAAAAGAACACCGTAATAAAAAACACACCAATGAGCAAAACAATTGGCAACCAGGGAGCTTCAATAATTGTAGAAACACCAAAGGGCTTCTCATACGTAATAAAGCCAATTGTGCCGGCCACCATATAATTGGCCGTTATCGCTTGCAGGTTGTCCACCCCAAACTTCTTGAAATACCTGAATATGATAAAAATAGACGTGGCCAGTAATGTTGTGGCCAATAAATAAAACATAGCTTTTGAATAAGCCACAAATGTAAGACAATTGGTCATTTTGTTCGCCATTTGTCCTATTCTTATAGGTACATAAATAATATGCTGACAGCCAGCAACAACCAAGGCCAATCATCCTGTCAGTAGCCACTTCCCTGTTTTTCTGCTGCCAGCCCAAGCCACTTACATGTCCGAAACAGTTTGCTTCTACTCACGATTTGGCAACACAATTTTATGTAATTTTCATGCATGAAAGTGCCAACTAATTTACTAAAAGACGCTGTTAATCATTATATTAACGAATTATCACCTGTATACGGAGACCGCGAAGCCCCCCAAATGCTGTATCAGCTTACCGAATTTTTCTTTGGAATGGACAGGCTAAAAATGGCAATGAACAAGGACTTTCGACTATCGGAATCCGAAATGCTGAAGCTTCACTTTGCCGTTAAGGAACTAAAGAAATTCAAACCATTGCAGTATGTTACTGAACGGGCATGGTTTTGCGGTAATTGGTTAAAGGTAGGTCCCGAAGTATTAATCCCAAGACCCGAAACTGAACAAATGGTTGGCATGGCTACAAACCTGATCAATAGCTTGAAAAGTCCGATTCGTATAATTGATTTAGGCACCGGATCGGGCTGCATTGCCATCAGCATCAAGCAAGCATTTCCGCATGCAGAAGTGCATGCCCTGGATATAAGTGCCGCTGCATTGAACATTGCCCGCGAAAATGCAAGGGTGCTAAGCCTTGAGATTCATTTCCATCAGCTCGACATGGGTCGGGCAAACACAGCCTTTCAAGAAATTGATTTTGATTTGGTTATCAGCAACCCGCCTTATGTAATACAATCAGAAAAAGCAGTTATGCAAAAAAACGTGTTGGATTGGGAGCCTGAAATAGCGCTGTTTGCACCCGAAAATGATGCACTTTACTACTTCAGGCATATTGCCAAATTCGCACAACACAAGTTGAAAACCGATGGAGCTTGCCTGGTCGAACTAAATGAGGGCTTGGGCAAGCAAACGGCAACTCTTTTCGGAAACTTGGGGTTTACTACAAAGCTGGCCAATGATATACACGGCAAAAACCGATTTCTCCTGGCTACAAAAATACCATAGCTATTGTTGGGCACCCCCCTTACAGCTTATATCAGGTTTTCTTGGGGAAATTATTCTTACGGTAAACCACAAAATCACGCTGGGCTTTATAAAGGTTTAGGGCAAACAAGCATAGGTTTTTGGTTTCCTGCAAGGTATTCATAAACAGGAGGCTGTTCCGTGTGCTGGCAGCTTCCTTCTTGATACGTTTCACCTCATTCTTTCGGAACAAGTCGATCAGGTTGAGCAACTTTTGCTGTTCAGCCATCACATTATCAATATTGTTAAAGTTGCTGCTGGTTATATCAGTAGAAATATGGGCAAAATAGTTACCTAACAGATTGCTCAGCGTTTTCAATTCAGCTTGTTGGGCCTGTCCTAAGCTTTTATGGTTGTTTTCCACATGTTCACAAGCAGGTGTGATGGTAAAAGTAAGGCTATGTAAAATCTCCCGCAAATAGTCGAGCACCTGTACATAAAAATGCCCTGACTCAATGGATTCCTCTTTCAGTTTGGCAATAATATGCGTAACGTTATTCTTTTTCGATTTTGCTGATTTCGAAAGCTTATGAACTGTCTTCTGGATTTTACGCAACTCCTTAACATTTTCTTCATTAAGCGCCGTAATGGCTTTTTTATAGGTTAGTTGCGAGCTATTAAGGATAGAAGTAACACTTTCGACACAAGAAACAAGAATATTTTCGTCTGTAACTTGATCAGATTCCTGACCGGCCTTTTCAGCTGAAGTTTCATTTCTAAGGTGAATCTTGTGCGTGCGGTAGATAATAAAAACAGACAACAAGACCATTCCAGCAACAGCAAACAGTTCGCCATAATAAAACAACAATGCTATCAGGAAGGCCACGGTAAACGCAGATAGGGCAGTAAAAAACCAGCCGCCAATAACTGAAAACACACCGGTAACACGGTAAACTGCACTCTCGCGGTCCCAGGCACCGTCTGACAAGGATGCCCCCATGGCCACCATAAACGTAACATAAGTAGTTGAAAGTGGCAATTTAAGTGAGGTGCCTATAGCAATCAAAATACTGGCAACCACTAGGTTTACGGATGCCCGCACCAGGTCAAACGAAGGATAATTTTTATCCGATTTGTCATGCTTGATGGGTTCAAACTGTTTTCTGATACGCGCTTGAACTGTATTGGGGATAAACTTGCTTATTTGATTCGACAAATTTACCGACGCCCTTACAATGGAGCGGGAAAGCGGCGTGGAGGCAAAACGTTCCTCCCCTTCATCCTGGCGGCCAAGGTCAACAGAAGTTTTAACCACACTGCGTGCTTTTCTTGAGGTGTAAAGCGCAATAACCATTACCAATCCAGCCAGTAGCAGAAAAACAGGTGGCGTAACTATGGCGCCACTCAACGCATGCATCATCAGCTGGGTTGGGTCGTTAGACGCCGTTTGTCTGAAAGCCAGGAATGAATCATAACCTGCCAAAGGGACACCGATGAAATTCACCAGGTCGTTTCCGGCAAAGGCCATGGCCAGCGCAAATGTCCCAATCAACACAATTACTTTTAATATACTGATTCTGAATAACCAATACAGCAACTGAAATAAAATTGTAAACCCAATAAACGTTCCTACAATAAGCAAGGCAATATTAGAAGTAATCCAGTTGACAGTTTCAGCAGTCATAAAGGAAGCCCCCTTCACACCCTTGATAAGCATGAAATAGACGATAGAAGTTACGGCAAAGCCACCCCACAAGGCTCCAAAATAGCGCATGCGCTTGTGGTAGTTAAACGAAAACAATAAGCGGGTGAGATATTGTATAATAGCCCCAAAGGAAAAGGCAATCACCACCGACAACAAAATACCGGAGATAATGGCGAGGGCTTTGGACGAATTTATAAATTCACTGATGTTTTGCGGATTGTCGCTGTGCGAAATTTTCATGAGTGCAATGGCCACAGAAGCACCAAGCAACTCAAAAACAATGGATACCGTTGTTGATGTGGGCATCCCGAAAGTATTGAAGGTATCGAGCAGTATCACATCCGTAATCATCACGGCCAGGAAAATGATCATGATTTCTTCAAAATTAAACTGCCCGGGATGAAAAATCCCACTTCGGGCAATTTCCATCATACCGCCAGAGAATGTAGCACCAACAAGTACTCCAGCGGCAGCAATGGCCATGATCACTTTAAAGGAGGCCACTTTGGCACCGATTGCGGAGTTCAGAAAATTGACCGCATCATTGCTAACACCCACTACAAGGTCGGAGATAGCCAAGATAAAAAGAACAATAACAAGTACTAAGTATATGTTTTCCACTGTATTGGGATTTATAGGTTCCGTAGGGCAATAATAAGTAATTCCATCATATGCAGCAACAGCCAATCTTAAGAAATTGTTAAGAAAATGGATTTAGCTTACAATAATAAAGACTTACGTGATAAACTTAATAATCATTTCTTGCGCTTAACGGTCTTACTATTCCACTTTTTTAAGCACCACCTGCCTGCTGTCAGACGAAGCCACAGCACTCATAAAATCAACAAAGCGGTCATAATCTTCTGCCGGGAAGGTACCGGTATGAATCTGCAGTTTCCTTTTATAAATCAACTTGTTATCAGTATGCTCAATCTGTGATTCATAGCTACCAAAATCACCGCCCAGTACCACACCATCCAATCCCGATTCAATTGCAAAACCCTCAGGCAAGTTATACACAATGGTATCGTTGTAGTTGTAGGCATTGTGAACCACAAAAGGATGCTGTCTGTTTTTGATGCGTTCAGGTTGCTTGATTGTTCCTTTTGTTAAATTGAGCGGGATAAATAGCCGGTTGGAGCTGCTACGTGCATAGGCCCGCAAATTGATGTCGAGCTTCAGGCTGAAAGCAGGCAAGATACTCTTTTGATTATCAATTTCATGCTTGTTAATGTGGTAATTGGGGAAACTAAAATTTCGATAAATCCACCTTTCCTGATCGGTAGCCGGCAAGGATTCAAGCCCGTAAATATCACTGTAAAACAAACCTTTGCTTACAATATCAATTTGCGCGTGGCCATGCCCTTCGGCATCGAGTTGCACAATGGCGGTAGTACTTTTTATATTCTCCTCCAGGCCATAATGGGGTGTTCTGGCAAGCACACCCCCTTCTTCCGTAATGAGTAAAACCGGCCGGTTATGGATGCCACGTCCAACATACCCAAAAGGAATTTGCTGGCTGGTACATTCAAGCCAAAGAGTGTCGTTTTCCTCAGGAACACACAATATTACATGATTAAACTGCGCTCCCGGCAAATCCTCATGAAGCCGGTATTTGTTGTTGCCGCTGTTGATGAGTGTATAGTACGAATCAACACCTACCGCCTTGAGCATAGCGTGCATATAGTTGGAAAGCGCTTTGCAATCACCATAGCCAACCCTGTCAACAGTACTGGCTGCAATGGGTTGCTGCCCGCCAATGCCCAAGGTGATGTTTACATAACGGGTGCGCTTCTGCATAAAATCATACAGCAGGGCTGCCTTTTCGCGGTCAGTTTCTGCATCGGCGACGAGCGTTTTCAGGTAACGGATGGTTTCGTCGGGCAAGTCCTGCCTGTTCTTATTCAATTGAGCAATCCAATGGCCAAAATCTTCCCAGGATGCATTGCTTCCACTATAATAGTCGTACGAAAAATTTCGCGGCATGATGTAGATTATTGGAAATATATCCTCATTGGGCGGGCTGTATGATTCATTTTTAGAGGCTTTTAGATGGTTAAATTCCCACCGGAGTAACTTGCCTTTTTTAACAGTTTCCTGCTGCGGATCGCCTGCATTGAAGGATTTATAGTTCATTTCGAATCCATCGTGAAGAATAAGTTGAAGCGAAGCCGATTCAACAGATTGACGGTAATGATTATCAGGCATAAACCAGGGGCTGATGGCTGTGTGATAAACCACCATCTCATAGCTATAACTCACTGTATAAGGGTATTGGCTACTGGCAGGCCGGTAAATCTTCACCCTGTTGTCCTCATACAGCGAATAGCCGGCCACATTGCTACGGTCGTACAAGTCGCCTTTTTTTAAGCGCTTTACTTGCTTGCCATCCTTATTAAAAATTGCGCCACTGAATTTACCAACTTTGGAT